>JACRHB010000080.1 GCA_016217725.1 Nitrospirota bacterium
GAGCCGCGTGAGGACAGAAGGCAATATCTTGAACAGGCTTACAGCGTTAAAACCACCCCGTCCAATATAGAAGTCGCAGCTTCATGCAATATCATCATCCTTGCCGTGAAGCCGCAGAATATGGAGGCTGTGCTTACTGAGATAACGGGTTCTATAACGGAGAATAAGACCGTGGTCTCGATTGCAGCGGGTGTCACGCTCTCGTACCTGTCGTCGAAATTGAAGACGAAAAGACTCATCCGCGTTATGCCGAACACGCCTGCGCTTGTCCAGTCAGGCATGACCGTCATGTCCATGTGTGAATGCTTCTCCGATGCGGACATTGCAGCGGTAAGGGAAATCTTTATGTCTATCGGCGAGCTTTTGGTATTGCCCGAAAAATATATGGACGCGGTTACCGCTGTATCAGGCAGCGGGCCGGCCTTCATCGCCCTTTTTATTGAATCTATGATGGAAGCGGGTGTAAAATTAGGTCTCAGCGAAGACAATACGCGTACTTTGGCGGTGCAGACCGCCGTCGGAACGGCGAAATTATTGGAGACCGGGATGCCGCCTTCAAAGCTCAGGGAGATGGTGACATCTCCGGGAGGAACGACTGCGGCAGGATTGAAGGTGTTCGGAGAAAAAGGGTTGAAGGATATTGTTTCAGCGGCATTGACGGCGGCAAAAAACAGGGCGGAAGAGTTGGGGAGGAAATAAATGTTTGCAGGAGACTTTCTTATCGCTGTAGCAAAGATTCTTAATTTTCTGCTCGAAGGCTATAAGTGGATCGTCATAATCGCCGCATTGATCAGTTGGGTCAACCCGGATCCGTATAACCCGATCGTAAGATTCTTATATTCGGTCACCGATCCCGTCTTCAGACCGATAAGGAGGGTCATCGGCTACCGGCTCGGGCCTATCGATATTTCACCGCTTGTCGTAATTGTCGCCATTATGTTCATTCAATTGGCTATAATAAAACCTTTAATGAAATACGGAATTATGCTTGGAGGAGGTTAAATGAGAATAACGCCGCTTGATATTCAGCAAAAGCAGTTTGCAACGAGGTTCAGGGGCTTTGACATGGAAGAGGTGGATTCCTTCCTGGAGCTCATCAGGGAAGAGATGGAAGAGCTTCTGAGGGAAAACGCCAACTTAAGGGAAGAGGCGAGGAGATACGAGAAGCAGTTGAAGGAATACAAAAACATCGAGACCACGCTTAAAGACACCCTCATAAGCACCCAGCAGATGGTGGAAGAATACAGGGGCACCGCAAAGAAGGACGCCGAGCTTATCGTGAAAGAGGCCGAGTTGAAGTCCGAAGACATGCTGCGCGAAGCGCAGGAGAAGGTAGTGAAGATCCATGAGGACATCACCGACCTCAAAGGGATAAGAAGACATTTCAAAGAGGAATTGAAGCGGCTGATAGAGAGCCACCTCAGCATGATGGAATTCGACAAGGAGCGCGAGTCGGAAGTACCGAATGAAACATAAGACACTCAAGGGCTTTCAGGACATTCTGCCGCCGGAGATTTCGGGCTGGCAGCACATCGAAGGCGTCTCCCGGAACCTCTTCAGAAATTACGGTTACCAGGAGATCAGGCTCCCCGTCCTTGAATCCACTGATATCTTCACAAGGAGCATCGGCGAGACCTCCGATATTGTAGAGAAGGAAATGTACACCTTCAAGGACAAAGGCGACCGGAGCGTAACCCTGCGGCCTGAAGGCACCGCGTCTTTTGTCAGGGCGTACGTCGAGCATCATCTTTTTAATAATCCCGCGCCGCAAAAATTTTACTACATGGGGCCGATGTTTCGTTACGAAAGGCCGCAGGCATACAGGTACAGGCAGTTCTACCAGATAGGCGCAGAGGCGATGGGCATTGAAGACCCGAAGCTCGATGCGGAAATAATATCGATGCTTGCAAGGATCCTGAGCGGTATAGGGCTTCAGGGGCTTAATTTTGAGATAACCTCCATAGGCTGTAAAAACTGCCGCCCGGCCTACAAAGACGCCCTTAAAAATTTCCTGGGCGGCAAATTGAACAGTTTTTGCAGCGACTGCCAAAGGCGGTTTGATCTAAATCCTTTAAGGATACTTGATTGCAAGGTCCCCGACTGCATCGCTTCAAGACAGGGAGCGCCGCCTGTAATAGATTATCTCTGTGCCGAATGCAAAGGCCATTTTGACAGTCTTAAAAATTATCTTGAAATGCTTAACGTCCCGCATACCATTAATCCCAACCTCGTCAGGGGGCTTGATTATTACACAAAAACGGCATTTGAGGTCAGCAGTGAATCTCTCGGCAGCCAGAAGGCGGTGGCGGCAGGCGGACGATATGACGGGCTCGTGGATGAATTCGGAGGCCCGCCCACTCCGGGGATCGGCTTCGCCATAGGCATGGAAAGGATTGTCCCGCTTATAAAAGATTCTCTGAAGGGGTCTGAATATCCTGACCTCTTTATATGTCCTATCGGTCAAAAAGATTCTGAAGAAGCTCTGATCCTCGCCGAACAATTACGAACAAAAGGACTATGGGTCGAGGTCAATTACGACGGCGCATCCCTTAAAAGCCAGATGCGCAAGGCGAACCGCCTCGGCGCAAAAAACGTCGTTATCATCGGAGAAGATGAATTAAGAAAAGGCGAGGTCGTGGTCAAGGATATGATAAAGGGAACAGAGACAAAGAGCCCGCTTGATATACGGGAATTGGTTAAGATACTTAAAAATAGTTCACAAACTCATTAATGTCATTCCCGCGAAGGCCGGAATCCAGAAAATACAATCTGGATTCCGGCTTAAAGACTGCCGGAATGACAGTTAAATAAATGAATAATTTCATACAAAACTGCACAGGCGTCATCCTCGCGGGCGGCGAGAACAAGCGGATGCCGGTGCTGAAAGGGTTTATCCAGGTTGAGGGGAGGAAGATCGTCGATAGGAATCTAAACATCCTGAAAAAACTTTTCCGGGAGGTCTTTATCGTCACCAACCAGCCGGAGCTTTATGCCCATCTCGGCGTACCGATGCTCGGAGATGTTTATGACACAAGGGGGCCGATCACAGGCGTATTCACCGCCTTGCTGAATTCGTCAAATCAATGGATTTTCGTATCCGCCTGCGATATGCCGTTTTTAAATTCCGGGCTTATACGGTATATGGCCTCGTTTTGTCACCCTGAACATGTTTCAGGGTCTGAACAAGAGATGCTGAAACGAGTTCAGCATGACAAGTCGGGGACAATTTCAAGGCTGCCCGCCTATGACGTCGTAGTCCCGATCCTTAATAACAAAGCCGAGCCCCTTTTTGCATTCTATTCACAAAAAACGTTGACCTCACTTGAGCAGTTCATCATGACCGGAAAGAAGGGCATAAAAGATTTTTTACTTAATCGCAATAATAGAGTAAAATATATAACATCAGAGGAGATAATAAGCATTGATCCTGAGGCAAGGTCGTTTATCAACCTTAATACTCCTGAGGACGTTGGTTATTACTTGGATTCTGAAGACAGACTGAGATTTGAGAAAAAACTATTGAGGAGGAGACAATGTTCGGACTTGGAGCGACGGAGTTAATAATAATCCTGGTAATCGTTGTAATTATTTTCGGGGCGTCGCGTCTGCCGCAGCTCGGGAAGGGCATCGGAGAGGCGATCAAGAACTTCAAGAAGGCGACCAATGAGCCCGGCGAAATCGACGTTACACCGAAGAAGCCCGAAGTCACGGAAGGGAAAAAGGATAATCAGTCCTAAGTGAAATTGCAGAGAACCTTCGCTGAAATAGACCTTTCCGCCCTCGCGCACAACCTCAAAGTCGTTACAAGAAAAACAGGCAATAAAGATATACTTGCCGTTGTCAAGGCGAATGCCTACGGACACGGCGCCGTAGAAATCTCAAAAAGCCTCATCCAAAAAGGCGTCTCATATTTAGGCGTGGCGTTTAGCGGCGAAGCCATTGCCCTCAGAGAAGCCGGGATAAAAACTCCCATACTCGTTTTTTTCGACAGGGACCATATTGACGAATGCTTTAAACATGATCTGACCCCCGTTGTTTTTGACTTCAAGACCGCCAAAAAGCTCTCAAGGGAAGCCGTCAAACGCAAAAGGAAAATAGCGATACATGTCAAAGCGGACACGGGCATGGGGCGCATGGGCTTTACTCTTAATAAGGCGCAAAAAGAGATCGAGAAAATAGCCCGTCTGGACAACGTGGAGCTTGAAGGACTCATGAGCCATTTTTCAGACGCCGACCTTCAGGATAAAATTTTTGCCGATAAGCAGTTAGCCCGGTTCCTCTTGCTTAAAAGCGGACTGAAGCGGAGCAAGATCGTTTTCAAATATTATCATATCGCCAACAGCGCAGCGGTTTTAAGCATGCCTGATGCTCACCTCAACATGGTGAGGCCGGGGATCATGTTGTACGGCTACGGAGACGACGGGCTGAAACCCGTGTTAAGCCTTAAAAGCAAAATTCTGTTGCTCAAAAAGGTCCCGTCAGGCGCCCCGATAAGTTACGGCAGGACGTTCGTCACTAAAAGGAAAAGCGTCATCGCAACAATCCCCATCGGCTATGCAGACGGATACAACAGAAGACTGTCAAACCTGGGCGAAGCGCTTATAAACGGGAAGCGTGCGCCTGTTGCGGGCAGGGTCTGCATGGA
This sequence comes from Nitrospirota bacterium, assembly GCA_016217725.1. Classification (GTDB taxonomy): domain Bacteria; phylum Nitrospirota; class Thermodesulfovibrionia; order UBA6902; family UBA6902; genus SURF-23. The sequence goes on from JACRHB010000080.1 coordinate 4,646, forward strand.
TACTATTATGGTCGACGTGACGGATATCCCCGGGGTTGACGAAGATTCCGAGGTAGTATTAATAGGCCGTCAGGGAAAAGAAAAGATTACCGCTGCAGACATTGCAGATAAAATCGGAACAATCCCTTACGAAGTCCTTACCTCTATCGGCCAGAGGATTAACAGGGTGTACAACTTAAGAAACAGTAGTAGCCACGAATGAACACGAAAAATAAAAAAATAAAAATGGATCCGGACGCAGATAAACGCAGATTATCAGGATTTAAGAAAACAAACTTATCTGCGTATATCTGCGAAAATCCGCGTCCTGATTTTATTCGTGGCAATTCGTGAAAATTCGTGGCTTAAAAAAAGCTTCTTTTAATACAAATACTAAGATGCAGGGGCAGCGTCTTTATTGAGCTCCTTAAACAGCGTTATTTTTGTGCCGGTCATTACTCTTTCAACCTTTACATCGTCAACGTATGCCTTGATCCGATCATTGTCGCTGTCCGACAGAGAAAAATCATGCCGTGGGACTGAAACTTCGGCGGTAAAGAGATTGTCTTTCAACTTAAATCTCATGTGGTAGTCTTCGTCGGAGCCGTCGCCTTCCGCGATATTGATGAACAGCTCTGTCAGCGCAACCTGCAATCTCCCTATAGCCTCAGGGGCGACGTTAAAATGCTGAGCCGCGTGCTCGAGCGTTCTTACGGCCAGTATTTCCGCCTTTTTGTCGGCGGGTATTTTTATATCAAAAGACGGCGACCTGTCGATCACTATGCGCTGACGCTTGTCCGTCATTATCGCATCCTTGATCTTGCTCACCGGGGCTTTTTCTATTTCTCCGAAGTACAATCCTTTTATGACGTCGATCAATACCATGTCTTCCGACGGCCTGAGCTCGCTGAAACCCGTCTCAACGGCTCCCGAGGCGACGAGACGGGTTATGACGCGCTCAAGCTCTTCGGCGCCGATGGAAATTTTTTCGTGAAGGTTTGCATCGCCGCTCTCAGACAAGTGGTATATCAATCTCAAGGAAGGTTTTCTTAATTCGTGCTGGGGGATGCAGGTCTTCAATACGGACGTCCAGTATTTGAACGTCTTGCCTCTTGTGACCTCGTTGAAATATATGTGCCAGAAATCGTCTTCGGAGACTGCTTTCCCGGCCTGCCGCGCAGCCTGTGCGAGATTCTTGATATAGAAGGGGTTTCCGTCAAGCAGGTCGATAAAACCGCATGATTCAGCGCGTAGATTTAAGCCGTACGCCTCGCAGAGCGATGAAAAAAACTTTATTGAAGCCTTCCGGTCCAGCCCCGGCAGATCAACTAATTCGAGGTATTCACCTAAGGACGTATCCTCAAAAAACATCTTGTTAAGCTCCGCTTGATACCCGGAAAGAATATGAGGGGTATGGCGGAATTTAATGGCGCTTTCAAACAGCGTCCAGAAATTTTTATCGCCGTCCGCCGGATTGACTTCGCAGAGTCTTCTTATCTTGTGAAAATCGTCCAGCATTACCACTACCGGCATCCCGGTGCTCAAGAAACTGCGGCACGGGGCGGTGACGGCGGATAAAAACGCCTTCCAGGGGTCGCCGCTGTTTTTAATCTCCGAGTATTCTTCGACGGCATCAACAGCCCACTGCATGCCTGACTCTTTTGCAAGCCGCTTTAAGTCCTCAAAGGAATAAAGGCATGCTTCCGTCATCGAGGGGTTCTTTTTTAAAAAGGCGAGACTCTGGAGGATAAAACTGCAAAGATAGTCTTTTGAGAAATTTTCCACAGAAGTAAAAGCCGTCTTAACGGTATAGAAGAAAGGGACGGCGTCGTTTTGCGAATTGAAGAAATGATTGAACAGGTGTTTTAAGAATTCCGTCTTCCCGATGCCGTTTCTTCCCGAAAGGAAAATGCCGGCGGCATCGCCTGATTTGGCCTCGGAAAGGATATTCCGGAAAATCTCAAGCTCGCGGTCCCTGCCGGGGAAATTTTTTGCGGTAAAGGCTCTTAAAGGCATATCAAAGATAAACCACCCTGTTCCCTCCTCCCCTTTTGGCGAGATAGAGCGCCTGGTCGGTTTTTTCGAGAAGCTCTCCTATCGACGAGGCGTCATCGGGATAAGTAGTGAGTCCCATGCTGATGGTAAGGGGCATCTCCGACGCCTCCTGCTCCAGCGCCCTGTCGATCTTTTCTTTCAGCCGGTTGGTAATATGTATGGCGTCGGCCTTCGTGGTCTGGGGGAATATCGCGACAAACTCATCGCCGCCGAAGCGCGCCGCGATGTCCACGTTCCTGAGAGACTTCTCCATAATGGTGGCAAGCGCCTTTATTAATTTATCGCCTTCTATATGGCCGAAGGTGTCGTTGAATTCCTTGAATTTGTCCATGTCGAGCATCATGAAGCTGAAGGGGTGTTTATACCTGTTGTAACGGGTGATCTCCTCCAAAAGCCTTGTATTGAGATACCGGCGGTTATAGGCGCCCGTCAGGGGGTCCGTTATCGACAACTGCTTGAGGTCCTCATTCTGCTTATATAAAAGACTTCTTTCTATGGCAATCGCTGCGTTGTTGATGACCGCTTGCAGCAGCTTCAAGTCCTCCTCATTAAAAGCCTCGCCCTTTATCTTGTCGGATACGTTAAGGACGCCGAGCACCCGGTCTTCGATCTTTATCATGATGCTTATAAAGGACTTAGTTTTATAGTGCGGCCTGTTTTCACGCCTGACTCTCGGGTCTTTCTCAATGTCTTCCACAAGGAGCGGCTCCCCGCTTTCAAGGACCCTTCCCGCCAGGCTTTCTTCTTTTTTAAGGCGCATCCTGGTTTGCACCGCTTCGTCCGCGCCCTTTTTTGCCTCTATTACGAGCTCCGAGGTGTCGTGGTCCAAAAGCATGAGGGATCCCTGTTCCGCGTTAAGAAGCTGCAGGGCTTTTTCGAGCAGCGTATTAAAAAGCTTCTCCTTGCTCAAGACCGTCAGGAGCGAATTTGAAAAATCAGCAAGATAATTCAACCTCTCATCGGTCTTTTTGATCGCATTTATCGTAAAGCCCAGGTTTTGATTTTCGAGGTTCAACTGCACGTAGTCCCTGAAGGCGTTCATTATCTTCAAGTCTTCTCTCGAAAAATCCTTGTTGAAGATGACGATCATGTTTTCAAGCGAGTCGCCGATAAAGATCGGGAAAAGGTATAACGATTTTATCTCTCTGAGAGAATAAGCCGCCAAAAGCTCCTCGGAAGCAGAGGGGAACATGGGCATTTTGGTCTTAAGCATCTCCTGGATAACGGGATGCTTTGCGCTCATCTGAAAACCGACGAGGTCCTCTTTGTATTTTCCGATGCTGTAAACGCTGTTATATGTTGACCCCTTACGATCAAGCGCCATAAAGGAGGCGGTAGTCTTGCCGAAGACATACTCGAGCGTATCCAGGATATACCTGCACAGCAGCTCCGGATTCCTGGACAGCATCCTGAACGTATGGCTGTCAAAGAGCGCCGTCGTATGCAAGAGCTTTTCTTCAATCCTGTATTTTTCATCAAAGCTGCTCAACAGACGGTTCAGCGTCAAATGAGCATATTGCGCGACGGCTTTAACGCGGTCTTCACCGATAAAACTCAAAGGCATAGTAACGGGTACGTGAGGGAGATTTTTTTCTTTGACGAGCCTTAAAAATTCGCGTAAATCATCGTAAGAAGCAAACCCCCCTCTACCGGCTACACACGCCTTCTCTTCATGCCTTTTTATTGAGAACGAGAAGTTTAATATCCCCGCAGGACACTTGAAGATTACAGGCTCCGTCGTTTTCAAAGACCCGGATATTAATTCATCGCATACGGCGGGGCATCTCAAATTTTCGAGCTTTGCCGAGTTGATAACGTTACAAAAAGGATTTTCCTTTGTAATAACACGTCCTGCGCCTGTTTCCCCGTATACATTGAATTCAAAATTCGTCGTGTCGGAAAGGCTGTTGAAATAATCAGCCCACTCCTTAGAGGATAAAAGCTGTTCAAATGTTATATCTTCTTTGTTGACCATTGCATAAAATAAAGCATTTCTTTGCCCTGTAAGCTGTGTCTCATGCAAGCAAGAATTATGGGGAGCGGATTCAACAGCAAATTGCTTATACATCAAAAGCCCCTCTTAATGTTATGCAAAAATTCAGCCACGTTGTAATCCATTGTATTTATTAGATTCTTTTTTTAATGTAAAGATTAAAATGTAAAATTAACCGACATAATTCTGTTTTTTTATTACAATTAATTAAAATTATTAATTAAAATTATATAGTTATAAAATGTAAATTACTTTTACAATAAAACTCGTGAACCGTGTCCGGTTAGCGTGACCGTAAAAAAAAGGACACGGATAACGGACACGGTTCACGAGCATCCTTACTCACCCGTCAGCCTTAGGGGATCAAGAACGGCATCGGCATCCCTTTCATTTAATATCTTTTTTTCGATAACCACCTGCCTTACGGTCTTTCCGGTGCGATAGGCCTCCTTGGAAACCTCTGCTGCGTAAAAATACCCGGTGATCGGATTAAGCGCAGTTGCCACGGCGAGCGTCGTCTCCGCAAAGGCTCTGCACCTTTCAGTATCCGCTTCAACACCGCTCAGGCACTTATTTGTAAAGGCGTCAACTCCTTTCGACAGGATCTCAAGCGAAAAAAGGAGGTTGTATGCAATTACCGGCATCATGACATTGAGCTCCAGCTGCGAGGCCTGCGCTGCATAAGCGATGGTCGTATCGTTTCCTATGACTTGAAAACAGACCATGTTGAGCATCTCGGCCATTACCGGGTTCACCTTGCCGGGCATTATGGAAGACCCCGGCTGCACCGGGGGCAGTTTAAGCTCGGCAAACCCCGTACGCGGGCCGGAGCTCAACAGCCGAATGTCATTGGCTATCTTTATAAGGGTTATCGCTGCGCCCCTGAGTGAAGCGCTCAGCTCGAGCGCCGGATTTACATTCTGGATGCCTTCAAATAGGTTCTCACAGCTTCTGAATTTATTGCCGGTGATTTTTCTTATCTCTCTTATAACGTAATTCTTGAATTTGGGGTCGGCGTTTATGCCGGTCCCTACGGCATTGCCTCCGAGGGGCAATGCAAGCAGAGATCCGGAAGCATTTAATACCCGCCTGATATCGTTCTTGACCGCTTCAGCGTAACCGCCGAGCTCCTGTCCGAGCCTCATAGGCACTGCGTCCTGCAGATGCGTTCTGCCTGATTTGACGATCCGGTCAAATTCAACGGATTTTTTTGAAAGCGTATCTTTCAACCTTTTAAGCGCCGGTATAAGATCATCTTTCACCGCCTCAAAGGATGAAATATATATTGAAGTGGGGATCGTGTCATTGGTGGACTGAGCCATATTAACATGATCGTTCGGATGAACAAGCTTGTAATTCCCCTTTTGTCCCTTCAATATCTCTATGGCCCTGTTTGCTATGACCTCATTTGCGTTCATGTTCTGGGAGGTGCCTGCGCCGGCCTGGTAAACGTCAACGACAAAATGCCCGTCATGCAGCCCTTGAATTACTTCCGAAGCCGCCTTCTCGACCGCCTTCAGGATTTTCTTATCAAGAAGTCCCAAAGCTCCGTTCGCCCTTGCTGCGGCGAGTTTGACTATGCCCTGCGCCTTGATAAACCGCCGCGGCAGCTTAAGCCCGCTTATGGGAAAATTATCAAGCGCCCTTTTTGTCTGAGCGCCGTAATAAACATGGCCCGGAAGCCTTACTTCTCCCATGGTGTCTTTCTCGGTCCTCAATTAATATTCTCCCTTTTAAAAAAGCTTTTTAGCCGCGAATAGATTAGAGTCAAGAGTTATGAGTTAAGAGTCAAGTGTTGAAAAGCAAATCTCTTAACTCTAATTACGTTTGCAAATTACAGATTATAACTTTTTCCAAAAATTATTTGCCACTGCTAATCCAAACCCGAGGTAGCCGTAGCGACATTTGACAATTCCGAAAAGGAAAATTTAGTATATAGAGTTTATAAATTGTAATTCACGAATAATTAAGAGTCAGAAGCTCTAAAACTCATAACTCGTAACTCTTAACTCTAAATTAAATCGGGGGTGTAGCTCAGCTGGGAGAGCGCCTGCTTTGCAAGCAGGAGGTCATCGGTTCGATCCCGTTCACCTCCACCAAATCCCCCCCCTTAGGTTAATTGGCCGGTTAATTTCTGCTTGAATTTTTTGTTTGCAGGACTTCGTTTGAGCTGCCGCTTCTGAAGCCCTGAAGGTCGAGAGAGACGTATTTATAACCGAGGGATTTCAGAAAATCAACAACCTCTTTCCTAACAGAAGCAGCCATTATAATTTTGAAATCCTCCGGATGCACTTCGATGCGCGCCGTTTCCGAATGATCCCTTACCCGGAGATCCTTTATCCCGAATTTCTTTATGAAGTTTTCCGCCAGGTTTACTCTCGCAAGGGCTTCAGAGGTGATCTTCTGTCCATATGGGAAGCGTGAGGAAAGACACGGGGTCGCAGGCTTGTCCCAGGTCGGAAGTCCGAGGGTCCGGGACATCTCCCTGATCTCTTTTTTGCTCAGTCCGGCGTTCAACAGGGGACTCAGCACCCCTTCTTCCTGAGCCGCGCGTCTGCCGGGACGCCGGTCGCGGGTGTCATCCGCGTTCGTGCCGTCGAGGATAAAAGAGAAATTCTCCTTATCCGCTATCTTCCGGAGCTTCCTGAAAAGGTCTTTCTTGCAGTAGTAACACCTGTCGGGAGGATTGTTTGCGTAATTTTCATCTCTGAGCTCTTCGGTCAATATCGTCCTGTGATTTATGTTTAAAGACGAGGCGATCTCTTTTGCGAATGAAAGCTCCTCCTGCGGAAGGCTTTCGGATATTCCGGTCACGGCAAGTATTTCATCCAGCCCGGACAAGGATGCGGCCTTTAAAAGGAAGGCGCTGTCAACGCCGCCTGAATAGGCGATTATTACCCTGTCCATCGCCTTGAGGTTTTGTTTCAGCCTTGTAAATTTGTCGTGTAAGGTCATGGGATTTTTATCTCAAATCCCCCTTTTACAAAGGGGGAAATTATTCCCCTCTATCAAGAGGGGTTAGGGGTGTGTTCCCCTCTTTGGTAAAGAGGGGTAAGGGGAGATTTTTCAAAGTTAGCACATTCATTACAGCGTCGCCACTTCGTAGAATTCCTGGTGAAAGGTGTTGTCGGCCTTGAGGATGATCTTAAGTCCGTTCTCTCTCTCTATTATCTCAAGCCCTTCCCTTTCATCTTCAAAGATGAGGTCTGCAACGTAGGGATGCGCCGTAACCATTATCTTGCAGTTCTTCTTTTTCAGGGCGATCCTTCTAAGCTCCATGAATATTTCGTAACACACGGTGGTCGGCGATTTTACGAACCCTTTGCCGTCGCAGTAATGGCACGGCTCACACAATACCCGCTGAAGGCTTTCACGCACCCTCTTGCGCGTCATCTGGATGAGCCCGAGCTCCGAGACTTCCAGTATAGTGCATTTGGCCCGGTCCTTGCTCATCGCCTCCTGAAACACGTTAAACAGCTTCTGCCTGTTCTCAATCTTTTCCATGTCGATAAAATCTATTATGATGATCCCGCCGAGGTTCCTCAGCCTTATCTGATACGCGATCTCTTTAAGCGCCTCCATGTTGGTCTTGAAGATGGTGTCTTCAAGCGACGCCTTGCCTACGAATTTCCCGGTATTGACGTCGATCGATGTAAGGGCCTCTGTCTGGTCTATGACTATATAGCCGCCTGATTTCAGCCATACACGCTTGCCCAATGCTTTCGGTATCTCCAGCTCGATGCCGTACGCGTCGAAGATCGGCTCCACTCCCTCATAGAGATTTATTTTGGATATTAATTTCGGGAAATAGGTGTTGACAAAATCTATCAGCTTTTTGTATTCGTCCTTTGAATCTATGATGACCTCTTCAATCTCCTGGCTCAGCAGGTCGCGCACGCTCCTCAAGGCAAGATCGAGGTCGCTGTAAAGGAGAGCCGGCGGACTGACTTTTTCTTTCTTCCTCTGGATGTTTTCCCACAGGAGCATCAGGTAATCGACGTCTTTCTTTAATTCCTCGTCGGTGCATCCCTCGCTTGCCGTCCTTATGATGAAGCCGAAGTTTTTGGTCTTAAGCTCGCTGATGATATTTTTCAGCCTTGTCCTTTCCGCTTCTTCCAGGATCTTTCTTGAAATACCGACGTGCTCGACCCCCGGCATCAGCACAAGGTATCTCCCCGGAAGGGTAATATAAGAAGTGATCCTCGCGCCTTTTGAGCCTATGGAATCTTTGGAGACCTGGACAAAGACCTCCTCGCCTTCGCGCAGCAGGTCTTCAATCGGGAGGTGAAGCGGCACGGTGTCCTCTATGTCTTCGCCGAAGATGGAGTAGTCGAAGCCCGACAGAACGTCTGCGGCATGGAGGAAGGCGGCCTTTTCAAGCCCGATGTCCACGAATGCGGACTGCATCCCCGGCAGGATCTTAACGACCTTGCCTTTGTAAATATTGCCCACGAGGCTGGCGTCTTTCTTCCTCTCTATGTAAAGCTCGGAGAGCTGGGTGTTGGTCTCCAGCAGCGCCACCCGCGTCTGTTCAGGGGTTATGTTGATTATTATCTTGCCGGCCATATGTGTTAAGGGTTCAAGGATTCAAGGGGCCGAGGGGTCAAGTGCAAATCACTCGAATCCTTGAACCCTCGAACCCTTGAATCCTTCTATAGGTTCAATCCGTTCACCACTATTATACCCATAAAGGCAAATTCTTTTTATCATCAACGTCTGAATTTCCTCAACGGGCTTTTGGAGCATTTCCTTTAATATCTCATAAAGCCTTGCCTTTGCCCTGTCTGTGTCAGTGAGGACAATACGCAATGTGCCGTCGGTAATCTCCGCTTCTTCGACCATAGGGCGGATGTCTACGGATTTTCTCTCTCCCTGCATGTTCTCATCTCCTCTTATAACAAGGCATTCCTGTCTGCCCAGAAATGAATTTATGTATTCTTCATCCTCGTTGTCAAAATTCACTTCATATTCATAACGGGAAATAAGGTCGTTCAGGGAGCGCTCTTTCGTGGGAATTAAGACTGCTCCCTTAGCCTCAAGACCTTCAGGCAATTCGGCATTCAGAATTTTTAGGAAATCGGATGTATTCATTAACGCGGTCAATTCAATGTCAAAATACTCATTCAACCCCTCAATGCCGACTGCAAGGGCGGGGCCGAACGATATTTTCGGATGGGGATGAAATCCTCCGGAATAAGCAACGGGGAAATCAGCCCTTCTCATGGCCCTTAAAATAGCCGTCATCAGCTCCTGATGGGAGAGATACCGCATGTCGCCGGTCTTGGAAAACTTTACTCGCATCTTTGTAGGGACGTTAATCTTATGAAAAAATCCCCCCATCCCCCCTTTGCTAACGGGGGGCAAAGAGAGATTTGTCTCGTTTTTCACTTCTGACTTCTGACTTTTGACTTCTGACTTCTCGCATCCCAGCCCGCAGCCGCTGCAGCTCTCACGGCAGTCGGGCGTTATCTTCAATTCCATCGCCCTGTTGTATTCCGATCTCAGGAAATTTTTTGTAACTCCAATATCGATAAAATCCCAGGGCAATTCCTCCTCGAGAGAGAAAGTGCGGGATGCATATTGATAAAGATCAATGCCGGTCTTCTCCGCCGCAAGCAGCCATTTGTCGAAATCGAAAAATTCAGACCACCCGTCAAAGCGGCAGCCGAGCCTCCATGCCTCCTCAAGCAGCGCGGCACAGGCTCTGTCAGCCCGCGCAAATACGGCTTCAAGCAGGCTGTTTTCAACATGTTGTCCCTTGAAATTAATCCCTTTCCGCTTAAATGCCCTCTTCAGATAGTCCTGCTTTTCTCTTAATTGGGCAGCCGGGACTTGCCCTATCCACTGAAAAGGCGTATGCGGTTTCGGCACAAACGCTGAAATGCCCACGTTTACATTTACGCTCCGGCGCGTGATCTTCCGTCCCGTCTTTGAAGCATTGACCGACATGTCGATCAGCCCGTCGATGTCCGCCTGCGTCTCGGTGGGGAGGCCTAGCATGAAGTAGAGCTTGATATGGCTCCAGCCCTCGGCAAAGAGCTTCCTCAAAGTTTCTTCATACTCCTCGTCCGTAACGTCCTTGTTTATCACGTCGCGGAGCCGCGTTGTCCCCGCCTCCGGCGCTATGGTGAACCCCGTCTTCCTGACGCTCTTGATCTCTTTGAGCACTTCACTGCTTAGAGAGCCAACGCGCAATGAAGGCAGAGAGATTGAGATGTGAAAGCCGGAGCATATTTTATTGAAATCCCTGAGCAGCGGCAGCAGGCCGCTGTAGTCTCCCGCGCTGAGAGAAGTAAAGGATATTTCCTCATAGCCCGTATTTGAAATGGACCTTTGCGCCAATGAAAGCACGTTCTCAAGCGACCTTTCACGCATAGGCCTGTAGATCATCCCGGCCTGGCAGAAGCGGCATCCCCTCGTGCATCCCCTCGCAACCTCGATTGCAGCGCGGTCATGAATAAGCTGGGCATAAGGCACAATCGGCGCATCAGGGAATAATGCCTTGTCGAGGTCTTCAACGATCCTTCTCCTGATTTTTTGTTTCGTGGAATCGTGTACTGACGGAACGTAGACGCCCTGCAGTTCGGAAAGGGATTCCAGAATGCCGGCCTTTTCATTTTTCAATTTGAAATTTGAAATTTGAAATTTGAAATTTTTAAATATATCTATTATTTCCCCCACAACCTCTTCACCGTCTCCAATCACAAAGGCATCAATGAACGGCGCAAGCGGAAGGGGATTCACGGCGCACGGGCCTCCTGCAATTACAATAGGATGGTCTTCGCGCCTGTCTTCCGCCCTCACGGGGATTCCCCCCATATCCAGCATGTTCAGAATATTTGTGTATGAAAGCTCGTACTGAAGTGTGAAGCCTACTATGTCGAAATCCTTCAGCGGCCGCTTGTTTTCAAGCGAAGTCAGAAGCAGTTTGTTTTCCCGCAGGTACGCTTCAAAATCCGTCCAGGGCGCGTACACCCTTTCAGCAGAAGCGTATTGAATATTGTTGATTATCGCATAGAGAATCTTCAGCCCCAGATGTGACATCCCGAGCTCATACGTATCGGGGAAACATAGTGCAATTTTTACATCCGCGTCTTTGTGGATGACGTTAATTTCATTGTCGATGTATCTGCTTGGCTTCTTAAAACGGGACAGGTTCATAAGCGAACTTCATTATCACACAGCGGATTGTTGAAATGCAATTAACAACACACCCCCTTTGTCCCCTCTTTTTAGAGGGGATAATGCCCGATAAAAATCTCCCCTCGAAAAAGAGGGGGTGTGGTGTGTATTAAATTTTATCCTTATTTCTTTTCTTTTTGAATGTAAGACACTGCGTGCCGGATGATGAATAAACGACGGTTGACGGCATCTGCCTTGATTTGAACCCCATCGCCTTGCACCCGCGCGGGCGTTTTTCATCCCACGTTACATAAAAATAAACGCAGTTAAAACAGTTGATTTTCTCTTCTTTCATATATATGGTTAATTATACTTTTTTTGAAAGCGACTTAAAACTTTAGTGTTAGAACTTTCTTCAATAAATTACCACTCCCCGATGTTGACATTTGGATAAATAAAGATTCTTCACTTCGTTCAGAATGACATAATCAACAATTTACAGACTTTTGCAAAAGCCTCTATTGTATCCGATTCAAATGCAACTATCGTAACCACAACAGCTATTGCTAAAGATTCAAACGCAATAACGGATATCCAGTGTCAATAATTGTTGCATATCAAAGACTCTGATGGTGACAGGAATCCGATTGATTACAATCTGCAAGAGGGCTTGGAGAAATCCAGGCCCTTTGTTCTTCAATCAAAAGAAGGGGCGTGCAATTAAATGCCTATTCTATATGTCAGCATGTTATAATTTCTTAAAACTGTCTTTGCTGAAAAGGGGAGATTATGAAACTCCAAAGGATAACGGTTAATCCTGAAATATGTTCGGGCAAGCCTTGTATAAGGGGATTGAGATTCCCTGTTTCCCGCCTGCTCGGACTTCTCGCATCAGGAGAAACAAAAGAATCAATTCTCAAGGCATATCCTTATCTTGAACCGGAAGATATAGACGAGGCATTAAGGATATGATGCTGTTCATGCTTCCGAAATAGGCTTGCATAAAACGCCGGATAAGGAAATTATAGAGACAGCAAAGAAGCAAAAAAGGATCATCGTTACCGCCGATTTGGATTATCCGCAAATACTTGCACTTAGCGGCGCATCCAGTCCTGGAATAATCCTTTTCAGAGGCGGTAATTACAGCGATTCAGAAATGCTGTCACTAATTTCACGGGTGTTCGACAAATTTACGGAATCAGAACTGGTGGATGCTATCAGTGTTGTAGACAAGCACAGGATCCGACGCATCAAACTTCCTATAAATAGATAAAACTTCACCCAGCCTTTACCTTCCACCTCGTCCCGTCTTTTTTATCCTCAAGGAGGACGCCTTTTTCCTCAAGCTCTTTCCTTATCGCATCTGCTTTCGCCCAGTCTTTTTGGACCCTCGCTTCCTGCCTGTCTGCGATTCGCCGGAGAAGGGCCTCCTCCGAGAGATCAAGCTTCTTCACCTTCATCAATGACCTGTACCATTCTTCGGGCGTCTTGTTGAATATGTTCAGAACGCCGCCCGCCTCGGCAAGAAGCTCCCTGGTCTTTAAAATAACGTCCTTCGCCTTCTGTCCCGAAGGTTTGGAATCGAGATACTTGTTGACCTCTCTTATAAGCTCAAAGATAAATCCCAATGCCGACGCCGTGTTGAAGTCGTCATTCATCGCGTGATGGAATTTATCCTTGAAAGAGGAAAGTATTTTCTCAAGCTCTGCATAAGCGCCGGGCTTATCGGCTGCTCCCGCAGTTTCGAGAAAATCCTTGATCCTTGTGACCGTCGAATAATACCTGTCGATGGAAAGCTCCGACTCGGTAAGCTGCACGTCGGAAAATTCTATCGGGCTTCTGTAGTGCGAGGTGAGAAGGAAATATCGCACGACTTCAGGCTCGTATTTCTCAAGTATCTCCTTGATGGTGAAGAAATTGCCGAGAGACTTGGACATCTTCTCTTTGTCCACGGTGATGAAGCCGTTGTGCATCCAGTACGTTACAAACTGTTTGCCGGTCAAGGCCTCGCTCTGCGCTATCTCATTTTCATGGTGCGGGAATATCAAATCCGCTCCGCCGCCGTGGATGTCAAAGCTCTCTCCGAGATATTTGGACGACATGGCGGTGCACTCTATGTGCCATCCCGGTCTTCCCTTGCCCCACGGGCTTTCCCACCACGGCTCGCCCTCTTTGGAAGATTTCCACAGAGCAAAGTCGAGCGGGCTCCTTTTCCTCTCATCAACCTCAACCCTCGCTCCTGCCATGAGGTCGTCAACGTTTTTCTTTGAGAGCTTTCCGTAATCAGGGAATTTGCTCACCTCGAAATAGACGTCGCCGCCCACGGGATACGCATAACCTTTATCTATAAGACCCTTGATCGTATCGATCATCTCCTTTATGTGATCTGTAGCGTTAGGCTCGATATCGGCCCTGCTAACGCCGAGCATTTCCATATCGCGGTAATATTCCTCCGTGTATTTCTTCGCGACCACGTCGTAAGAGACGCCTTCCTTCTGAGCGCGGTTGATGATCTTGTCGTCAATGTCCGTAATATTCCTCACGTGGGTCACTTTGAATCCTCTGTATCTTAAATACCTTTTGATAATGTCAAAGACTACGGCGCTTCGCGCATGTCCGAGATGGCATACGTCATACGCGGTAATGCCGCATACGTACATCCCGGCCTGTCCGGGGATGATGGGGACAAAGTCCTCTTTTTTGCCGCTCATCGTGTTGTAAACCTTTATCGTCTCGCCTTTGCCTTCCAATGTGCTGATTCTCCTTTCGAGCTCGGTGATATGATTTTTAAGCTCTTCAAATCTGTCTTCAATGGGGTCGGGCAGATGCACGTGGTCGAGCATCTCCACAAGCCCCTCATTAAAAATTTTTACAACCTTCTTCTTTATCACCCGGCCCGGCACCCCGACGACTATCGAATTGTCGGGCACGGAATTCAGCACCACGGAATTGGCCCCTATCTTAACGTTGTCGCCTATGGTGATGGCGCCCAATATCTTTGTCCCCGCGCCTACGACTACGTTATTTCCAAGCGTCGGATGCCTCTTGCCTTTTTCCTTCCCTGTCCCCCCGAGGGTGACTCCCTGATAAAGGAGGACGTTTTCGCCTACCTCCGCCGTCTCACCGATAACGACGCCCATGCCGTGGTCGATGAAGAATCCTTTCCCGATCTTTGCGGCGGGATGTATTTCTATGCCGGTGAGGAACCTCGCAAACTGGGATAGAAAGCGGGGCAGCACGGGAATATGCCGCTTCCATAGGGCGTGATTTATCCTGTAAAAAAGGACGGCATGAAATCCCGAGTAGGAGAGGATGACTTCAGCCTTGCTCCTTGCAGCCGGGTCCATTTTGAAAACAGCCTGAAAATCATGCCGTATGTCATCCCGGAAACTCATAGGGGTTATTATACAAGAGTTAGGAGTTAAGAGGTAAGAGTTGAAAGTTGAAAAAATTATTTTTCTCAACCGTATCATAACTCATAACTCTTAACTTTCAACCCTTAACTTCAGATGCTATCTGTAATTCACAAAATCAATGTGAACTCCCAAATCTTTCTCTCTTAGTATCTTCATAACCGCCTGCAGGTCGTCTATCTTCTTGGCCCTGACGCGCAGTTGATCTTTCTGGATTTCGGACTGGACCTTGAGTTTTGTATCCTTGATGACCTTCACGATCTCTTTTGCCTTTTCAGTGGGGATACCCTGTTGAAGGGTTACAATCTGTCTTACGGTACTTGAAGCCGCAGGCTCGACTTTCCCGTAGCTCAAGGCCTTCAGGGGCACCTGCCTTTTGATGAGTTTGCTCTGGAGTATATCGACAACGCTTTTAAGCTTATATTCGTCATCGGAGACAAGCAGGATCTCGTTTTTGATCTTATCAAGCTCAATATTACTCTTGCTGCCCTTGAAATCAAAACGCTGCCCTATTTCTTTCAACGCCTGCTGAACGGCATTGGAGACCTCCTGTAAATCAACCTTGCTGACAATATCAAATGAATGTTCGTCCGCCATAGTTTTTATC
>JACRHB010000087.1 GCA_016217725.1 Nitrospirota bacterium
CCCGGGATTTAGTCCGGAAACAATTTCCACCTGATCTCCTGCAGTTACGCCTGTGACCACTTCCCTGTAATGCGCCAGGTCATTTTCAATTATGTATATGTCTGCTTTTTTCCCCACAATATTAAGACCTGTGAGAGCTGAACGGGGGACCTGGATAACATCTCTCCTGGTTCCTGTCTGAATCCTCCCCTTTGCAAAGAGGCCGCCTTTTAATTCGCCCGATGAATTGAGCACCTCAACAATAACTTTTACCGACCTGTCAGCTTCGTTCACAGATGGGTTTATATACATCACATTTCCTGAAAAGGTTTTGCCCGGAAGCGCATCAACAGTAAACGTCAGCGAATTCCCCACCTTTATGGAAGCCATATCTACCGACGGGACCGTGACGGTAAGTTTGAGTATCCGGTTATCTACGATCTTAAAGAGCGCCTTGGCTGCCCCTGTGTCGCTGGCAAGATCCCCGACGTTCACGTCCCGAAGTGAAACGACGCCGTCCATGGGCGAAAGTATCAGCCCTTTGGAAAGGCGCGCCTGAAGCGAGCGCAGCTCTCCTTCTGCCGCGCTGATCTGGGCCCGCGCCGCTTCAACTCCGGCATTCGCGGCCTCTGCATCTGATTCAGCATCGTCGTAATTCTGCTGCGTTGCAAGGCCGAATTCCCTGAGCTTCTGCATGCGGGCCTTTTCACGCTCAGCGCGCTGGGCGGCGACCTGTGCATGAAGGTATCCGGCCTTTGCCGATTCAACCGCGGCCCCGGCCTTATTTACAAGGGCACCGGTCTCACTCAAGTCTATCCGGGCAAGGGGATCATTCTTCCTTACTCTCACCCACTCTGTGACATAGACTTCGCTTATGAGGCCGGGAATCTGGGACTTCACCTCAGTCTCGAATTTAGGGGCAAGGGTGCCGACCACGTCTACCCCTTCGGACAGATCTGACTCTGCAACCGTCATGGTCTCTACCGCCACCGCAGGACGGACGGCCTTGCCGTCCTTTTTGCCGTCAGCGCTTTTTGAAGAACAGCCTGCCGTCCAGAGGACGGAGAACAATATAAAAAGTACAAGAATATTCTTATTCATGTTGATCTCCGTTCCAATGGAAGGCACACAGGGACAAAGGCACAGAGGCACAAAGGGTAGGCTGCGGAGGAATTTCTATACGACACCTTCAAAAAAGAGTTAGGAGTTAAGAGTATAGAGTTAAAAGAAGAAAAACAACATGATTGCCCTGAAGCAAAAATGTAATAATCCTTTTGTCGATTATAGAAATTCTGGAACAGGCTTCCATGTCGGCTTAAAGATATTAAATATTTTTCAAGATATTTGGAGAGCAACAGCATATTAAATCACCTTTTCCTTTTCGATTTTGAAGGAGCGACCCCGTCAAAGATTAAAGCGAGCGTGTCTGAGAGCCCCTTGTCGTCTACCATCGGAGTGTGCTGACAAAGCTGCTCCTCAAGCACGAAATTCAGAGCCCCGATCAGCGCCCATGTAAGTGTATCGACATTCACTGCGCGGAATTCGCCGCTTTTAATCCCGTCCTTCACAATTAACCCCGTGACCTCTCTTATCTTCAGGTGGTAGCCCTCGAAATCAATAAAAGGCGCACCCTGCGGCGGCCCGTAATATATTGAGTACATAAGCCGCGCTGCCTTGAGATTTTTCATGAACAGGAGAAATATCCGGTCGAACAGCCGTATCACGCGTTTACGCGCGCTTAATTTTTCGTGTGCAGTCTCTTCTAATATCTTTTCAAGGACCTCAAAGGGTTTTGTCATCAGCTCCGTGTATATGCCTTCCTTGTTCCTGAAATAATAATAGAGCATAGGTTTTGTCACACCCGCGGCCTTTACAATTTCCCGCACGGAAGAAGCGGCATATCCCCTTTCGTTGAAGATATCCAGGGCTGCGCCGAGAAGACGTCCCCGCGCAGCATGCTCTTCTGATTTTACCGGGCGTTTATTCTTCGCCATCTTAAAACTCCTTTGCTCAATTTATCTTATTTACCTACCGGTAAGTATAAACTGCGGCCTGAAATATGTCAATAAAAGTTTGCCGCGGGGGGTAATACTCCATGTGACTGATGGTTTGCCGCTGGAGTATATGCCGTCATTGATGAAGGGCTTTTACCGCGTGCATGAGGACCTCATGCGTGCCCTTTAATTGCAGTTTGATCTTGATATGCTCTATGTAGGTTTCAACCGTCTTGACACTGAGGTTTAACTTGTCCGCTATCTCGTGTTTTTTCAGGCCCTGGCCGAGGAGTTGATACACTTCAAGTTCACGGTTGCTGAGAGGCTTTGTAGGAGAATCGACATCTTCAAATTTGTCTTTAACAAATTTATGTAAGAGTTTTACATTTAATTTATCACTGACGTATATTTCACCGCCCAGGACTTTTCTGATTGCCGACAGCAATTCCCTGGATGACTCCTGTTTCATTATATAGCCCCTGGCCCCCGCCTTGAGACAACGCTCGGCATATGCGGATTCGTCGTGCATGGAAAGGACCAGCGTAGGCAAGCCGGGATGTGAATACATCAGATTTTCTATCAGCCTGATCCCGCTGCCGTCTCCAAGAGTAAGATCAACTAATATGATATCCGGTTTACAATTTGCGATAACTTGTAATGCGTCTGAGGCATTATCCGCCTCTCCGCATACCGTAAGGTCTTCTTCACTGTTAATAAGACGCGAAAGCCCCTCGCGTAAAATGGCATGGTCATCGACTATAAAAACATTTTTCTTTTGTATCTTAGTCACCGTCTTCGGAGTTTTCATAATTTTCCCCCTTTGGTTCATTTATGTATGTTATAAAGCAATATTCTGTTTTTTGTCTTTTCAGGTACTACTTATCTCGTTTTCTCTTTTATCAAAAAAAATACACGTTACAAGGGTACCTTTATTTAAATCCGACCGGATATCAAGTGATGCATTGATTATGCTTGCGCGGAATTTCATGATTTCCAGACCCATGCTGTTTACCTGGTTTGGCACAGTAAAACCTCTCCCGTCATCTTTTATTGTCATTGTTATCTCATTATTCTCCTTGCTAAGGCGGATTTCAATATGCCTGGCCTTAGAGTGTCTTGCGGCATTAGTAATGGCCTCTTGAGCGATGCGATAGAGATGTATCAACGCGGCTTCATTATATAATACTACGAATTTATTATTGCATCTGAGATCACACGGTATCCCGAACAGTCTTTCGGAATTGGAGGCAAGCTCCACCATGGCCGTCATCAGGCTGTATTCGCCCTTTTCCAGCATAGGCGAGAGACCTGTTGAAAGGGTCCTGACCTGCGACTTTGACATTTCAACGAGGTGCGTAATCCGTGCAGCGTCTTCAGCCTCCGGGACCGCTTTTTTTCTCAATACGTTTTCAAGCCCCTGCATCATAAAAGAGATAGCGGTAAGCTGCTGTCCCAGGTTATCGTGCAGGTCATGCCCGATGCGCCGCTGTTCATGCTCCCTGATTTCAAGAAGCATTTTTTCCAGGTGCCTTCGCTCGTTTATCTCTCGATTCAGGTCTTCCCAGGAAGCGGTGGCGGTCTTTAAATTCTCTATCATCTGATCAAATATCCTGGACAACTGGCCGATTTCATCTTTCGCGTCAGTGCCGACTTTGTAATCTAAATTGCCTCCCCCAATTATTTCACTTCCTTTATGTAACGCCTTGATCGGGTTGGAAATTGATCTAGAAACACGAAAAGCCACCAGCATTACTCCGAATACTGTTGTAATGAAAATAGCTATCATCCATTTTCTGAGTCTGTTGATAGGGGCGTAGACTTCTTTTAAATCCTGCTTTGCTACAAAGCCCCAACGGGTACTGGGAATATATGCATAGGCAGCCAATACCTTTTCACCTCTGTAATCCGAGGTCTCCTCAATCCCCGCGTTTCCAAGCGAAGCCTCCCTGGCGGCCTTCGCCTCGAGCTTCAGCTTGAGCGGCGCGTCCTTATACCAGCGCAGCTCATTCAAGGCAATGACGTCTTTATTGACAATGAAGGTCTCGCCTGTCTCTCCCATTCCCGTGCGATTTGACAAATGCTTATAGAGAGAAGCTTTAAGGTTGAATCTGGCAACGAGAACGCCGATGACGCTTCTGCCGTTCACCCGGCTGAAAATTGGGATGGAAAAAGCCAGGCAAGCCTTATTCAGCGTTGATGAATAATGGATATCCTCGATAAACAGGCTCAGACTCTTCAAGGCCCCTTCATAATGAAAGTCGTGCACGGGCCGTTGTCCCTCACGCTCTTTAATGGTTGAGACAATGATCTTTTTTGTATAGGGGCTGACGATAAAGATTTCATAAAAATCATCATACTGCTCCAGGTATTTCCTGAGAAAGCTTCGCGCTTCTGAAACAATTGCCGTATTTCGCTGATTCACTCCTTCATTCCCCTGACTAATCCTCTCCAGCGCCCGCATCTCGTTATCGTCTGCAATGTTTCGGATGTCTACGGTCCTTTCCTCAAGCCAGTGGTTCAATTCAGCGACCTTCATTTCCCTAATGGCCACAAGCCGGTTGAATATTGAAACCTTCATGGCATTTACCATATGAAAGTAAATTGCGATATTGACCATAATCAACGGAAGCATGGCTATAATGAAAAACCATAAAGCGAGGCGTGTTCCGATACTCCTGAATATAAACTTGTTTTTCAGAGGTTTCTCCTGTTATTTCAGACCCTGCAATTCCTTTAACTCATTGAAAGATATTTCGGCATAAGCCCTTTCTTACTCACTTAAAACATAAAAACCGAACCATCCAAAGGCTTATTTCTTCGGCAGCTCGGTTTTATACTAAGAAACGTCACTTTTTGTCCCCTTCATTACAAAGGGCCTGGCTTTATTGGGTGATATATTTTATATCATTTATATATCACAAGCTGCTTTAATTTACAATCAAAATAAACTAATTAACTTATAAGTGTAATTAAGCAGCCTGATAAATTTTCATGCAGATTAATTTTTTTCTGGACAGCGTTATGACATTTATGTTATAACGATAATATGGATGTAAGGTCAAAGATATGGATTGAGGTGGAGGGGAAGCCGGTGTTCGGCAGCGGCAGGGAAACGCTCCTCAAGTCTATCGATAAACTGGGATCTATCAATAAAGCAGCGAAGGACATCAATGTTTCTTACAGAAAGGCATTGAGTTACATCCAGTCCATGGAAGAACGGCTCGGGAGCAGGCTTGTGAAAAGGCAGACCGGAGGATTTCATGGCGGCGGAGCAGTGCTTACTAATGAAGCTAAAGACTTTTTAAGAAAATTTGAACAACTCGAAGACGGTATACATGAAATGCTCGATAAGAAGTTCCTTGAAGTTTTCGGGAACAGGAAAAACAAAAGATAATCAGTATCTGTTGCGGAAAATAATAATTTGATATTAACATGTCATTTCGAGCAAAGCGAGAAATCTTAAGCTGTTGCAATGCCCAAAGATTTCTCCCGTTGGTCGAAATGACAATCCGGTTACGGAAGCAATGTATGGTTTCCGCAACAGGAATTAATCAGGAGGGATTATGTGTGACGCCTGTCAAACAGATAATAAAGACGGCAGCGGCTCCGGCACGAAAACCGTGCCCGTTGATAAGGCTGTCGGGATGATTCTGCCCCATGATATTACAGAGATAAGACCGGGAGAATTTAAAGGCAGGGCCTTTAAGAAAGGCCATATCATTCGCGAAGAGGATGTCGAGCATCTTAAGAGACTTGGAAAAGAAAACCTTTTTATCCTTGAGATAAAAGATGATGAGATGCATGAGAACGACGCAGCATATGCGATTGCAACGGCCCTTGCCGGTAAAGGAGTAAAATTGGCCGGGGAGCCGAACGAAGGAAAGATAAACCTTGTTGCAGAGAGAGACGGCTTATTAAGTGTTAACCGCGAAGCACTCCTTGAATTCAACATGCCCGGTGAAGTCATGTGTGCAACCATTCATAATAACTCTGTTGTAAAAAAGGGACAGCTTGTCGCCGGAACAAGGGCGATTCCCCTGGTTGTTAAAAAATCCATTGTAGAGCAAGCTGTAAGAATAGCTGAAAGTGCAAAAGGTGTACTTAGTGTAAAAGAAATCAGAAAACCGAGGGCAGGGATTGTCATTACAGGTAATGAAGTCTATCACGGTAAAATCAAAGACGCCTTTGAGCCTGTAATAAGGAAAAAAATTCAAGGCGTTGACGGAGAGATAATGGGGGTGCACTTTGCCCCGGATAATGTAAAAATCATAGAAGACAGGATCAGGGAGCTGATTGATGCCGGGGCTGACCTTATCATAACATCAGGCGGGATGTCTGTGGACCCGGACGATGTTACGAGATTTGCTATCAGGAATCTTGGGGTTTCAGAAATGCATTATGGGTCACCGGTGCTGCCCGGTTCGATGTTTTTGGTAGCATATCTTGATATAGTCAGGAGTCAAGAGGTCAAGAAGATAAGTGAAGAGAACCCCCTCGAACCCTCGAACCCTCGAATCCTTGAACCCTTTATTATCCCCATTCTCGGCATCCCCGCCTGCGGCATGTACGCGGACATCACTGTATTCGATCTGGTCCTGCCGAGGATACTCGCGGGGGAGAAGATCGGCAGAAAGGAGCTTGCCGAATTGGGACACGGAGGGCTGTGTTTAAAATGCAAAGAATGCCGTTATCCGGTTTGTCCTTTCGGTAAATAAATGTTCCAGCGGATGAAACCGTCAAAGAATAATAAAGGGCCTCTCAAAGACTCATTCGAGCGCCGCATAGATTATCTGCGGATATCCATAACGGATAAATGCAATCTCAGATGCATATATTGCATGCCTCCCGGTGGTCTGAAATTCTTTAAAGAGAAAGATGTTCTGACCGATGATGAAATACTGAGATTCGTGCGGATTGCCCGAAGCCATGGATTGAGAAAAGTGCGCATCACAGGCGGAGAACCGCTTATGAGAAAAGACATAATCAGTCTTATTTCATCAATTAAAAAAACCGGGATACGCGACTTAAGCATTACTTCAAACGGGATTAAGCTTTCAAAGATGGCTGAACCACTGAAACAGGCAGGTCTCGACCGGGTGAATATAAGTCTTGACACTTTAGATGCCGGAAGGTACAAAGCGATAACAAAAGGAGGCGATATCAACAAGGTCTGGGAATCTATAA
>JACRHB010000088.1 GCA_016217725.1 Nitrospirota bacterium
TCAGACTTACAACTATAGTAACGGCAATAAATAAGCATACATACATAGACCAGTTTTGTCATTCCCGTGCAAACGGGAATCCAGAATATAAGCAAACCTCTGGATTCCTGCTTTCGCAGGAATGACATGAAATAATGATAAGTTACTTTTTGCCGTTACTATAACAACTGAAAATTAACAGCTAATTTTTTAAAACTGCTCCAGGAACCTCTTATCGTTTTCGTAAAAGAGCCTGATGTCGTCTATGCCGTATTTGAGCATCGCAACTCTCTCTATGCCCATTCCGAAGGCGAAGCCTGTATATTCATCAGGATTGTATCCTGCCATCTCAAAAACACGGGGATTGATCATGCCCGCGCCGAGGATCTCCAGCCAGCCGGTGTTTTTACAGACATTGCATCCCGAACCCTTGCATATGACGCATGAGATATCGATTTCCGCGCTCGGCTCGGTGAAAGGGAAAAAGCTCGGCCTGAAGCGCACTTTTGTTTCAGCACCGAAAACCATTTGAATAAATACTTCAAGCACGCCTTTAAGGTCGCTCATTGTGATATGCTTGTCAACCATGAAGCCTTCCAGTTGATGAAACATCGGTATATGACTCACGTCCGCATCGCATCTGTAAACTTTTCCCGGCGCAATGACTCTTAACGGAGGGGTATTTTTCTCCATGACACGAACCTGGACCGGGGATGTATGAGTTCTCAGGACCACGTCGTCGCCGATAAAGAACGTGTCCTGCATGTCTCTTGCAGGATGGTCTTGGGGGAAATTCAGCGCCTCGAAATTGTAGAAATCGAGCTCCACCTCCGGCCCTTCTTCAACGTTGAAGCCGAGTGAAGTGAATATGTTTATGATCTCATCAAGCACCTGTGTCGTAGGATGGAGATGTCCGGTCGGCATATAAAATCCGGGGACCGTAACGTCTATGCGCTGTTTTTGGAGGGTTTTATTGAGCTCGGCGGTCTTGAAAATTCTTTCCTGCCTGCCGATCAATTCTTCAATATAAACTTTTAGTTCATTGAGAATGCGCCCGTATTCGCGCCTGTCTTCCTGCGGGATGGAGCCGAGGGATTTTATTTTGGCCGTAAGGAGGCCCTTCTTGCCGAGGTATTTTATCTTCAGATCCTGGATAGCCTTTAAGCTGTCGGCCTTTTCAATTTCCTCCCCGGCAAGTTTCTTTATGGACTGGATATCATTGAGCATTCCCTTTTTTAACCATCTCTACAAGGTTATTAAAAGCCTGTTGGTCGTTGTAGGCCAGATCCGCCAGAGCTTTCCTGTTAAGCTGTACGTTCATCTTTTTAAGCTTGTTCATGAACTGGCTGTAATTCAGACCCAGCGCCCTTGCCGCCGCATTGATCCTTACAATCCACAGTGATCTGAAATCTCTCTTTTTAAGCCTTCTGTCTTTATAAGCGTATGTTAAGGCCTTATCGACGGCTTCGGTTGCGATCCTGTACAAACGGCTTTTGGATCCGTAATAGCCCTTCGTCATTTCGAGGATTCTTTTTCTTCTTCTCCTTGTTTTAAAACCACCTTTTGCTCTCGGCATTTATATTTACCTCCTGAGTTAACTATTTTTTTATTTGAAGCTGCGCAGGAGCAATGTATACTGCTCCTGTCACCCTGAATGAAACGAAGGGTCTTGTTTTGAGATTCTTCGCTTCGCTCAGAATGACAATACAGGCAAGACATATTGCCAGACAACAGAGCAAGCATAATTATACAGTATTTACTGAATTTTTTGAATACGCAGCGTAAAAATCAAGAGAGCTGTTACGGACGGGCGCTTATGAATAAGGGAGCATTTTCCTGACTGCGTCAAGATTTGTCTTATCAACCATTCCGCTCTTTCTCAGATGCTTGGTCCTTTTTGAGGATTTGCCGGTTAAAAGATGGCCTTTATAGGCTTTGCTTCTTTTAAACTTGCCCGCTGCGGTTTTTTTAAAACGCTTGGCTGCTCCTCTATGTGATTTCAGCTTTGCCATTTTGATTATCTCCTCCTCATTTACTATTAATGTAATTCGCGGCAGCTACTTCGGCACGAGGACCATCGTCATCCGGTTGCCTTCCATTTTTGCCGGCTGCTCGATATTTGCCGTCTGTGCGACTTCTTCAATTATGCGGTTAAAGATTTTTTGTGCAATCGACGCATGTACGATCTCCCGGCCCCTGAACATCATGGTTATCTTCGCCTTATCTCCATGCTCCAGGAATTTCTTAATATGTTTCATTTTAAAAAGCAGGTCGTGCTCGTTGATCTGCGGTCTTACCTTTATCTCTTTCAGGTCTATTGTTTTTTGTTTTGACGAATGCTTCTTGCTCTGCTGGTAACGGTACTTCCCGTAATCCATTATCCGGCAGACGGGAGGCTGTGCCCCCGGCGCTACTTCAACGAGATCAAGGTCATGCTCCACAGCGCGTTTCTGAGCGCTGCGCACGTCCATTATCCCCAACTGTTCGCCTTCGGGGCCTATTACCCTGACCTCTCTGGCCCTGATCCACCTATTAATCCTTAACTCTTTTTCTATGGTTACCTCCTGTTTGATATCTCATCTTTAAGGAATGCTATCAGTTTTTCAACAGTCATTTCCCCGATATTTTCACCGTTTCTCTTTCTTAGATTTACGGCGCTGCTTTCCATTTCTTTGTCCCCTATTATACACATATAGGGTGTTTTTAATACAGTGGCTTTTCTTATTTTATAGCCTATTTTTTCATTTTCTTCGTCGATGTCAACGCGTATACCTTCTCTTATCAAAGCCTCAAATACTTTCCTGCAATATTCTACATGTCTCTCTGAAATAGTCAACAGGGATATCTGCACGGGTGCAAGCCACAAGGGGAAAGCCCCTGCATAGTGTTCGATCAGCACGCCGAAGAAACGCTCAAGGGAACCCATAAGCGCCCGGTGGATCATGATGGGTCCGCTGTCCTTACTGTCGGAGCCCCTGTATGTAATATTGAGCCGCTCAGGAATATTGAAATCAACCTGTATGGTGCTGCACTGCCACTGTCTGCCGAGCGAATCACGGACTTTAATATCTATCTTCGGGCCGTAAAACACCCCCTCACCGGGATCGATTTCAAATTGCAGCCCTTTATGCGCAAGTGCCTTTTCAAGCGCGTCGGTCGCCTTTTTCCATGCGTCATCAGCGCCGACATATTTTTCAGGTCTTGTTGAAAGGTAAATGTCATAATCGGAAAAACCGAACGTCTGCAGAATGAATAAAGTGAATTCCAGCACCTTTAAAACTTCATCCTCAATCTGATCTTCTCTACAGAATATATGGGCGTCATCCTGTGTAAAACCTCTTACTCTAAGGAGGCCGTGAAGCACGCCGGAGCGCTCGTATCTGTAAACGGTTCCGAGCTCAGCAAAGCGAAGCGGCAGATCCCTGTAGCTTCTTAACCGGCTCTTGTAAATGGATACGTGGAACGGGCAGTTCATGGGTTTAATTTCATATTCAAGCCCTTCGATCTCCATCGGCGAGTACATATTCTCCCTGTAGAAATCGAGATGCCCGGTCTTCTTCCACAAATCAAGCTTTGCCATGTGGGGCGTATAGAGTATTTGATAACCTGCCTTGAAATGCTCCTCGAGCCAGAAATTTTCTATTGCCCTTCTTATCGTCGCGCCTCTCGGATGCCAGAGCACAAGTCCCGCCCCGATGTCGTCGTTCATACTGAAAAGGTCCAACTCCTTGCCGAGACGCCTGTGGTCCCTTTTCTTAACTTCTTCAAGGAAGTCGAGATGCTTTTTCAGCTCATCTTTCGTTGGAAATGAAACACCGTAAATGCGCTGGAGCATCCTGTTCTTTTCGTCGCCCCGCCAGTAAGCTCCGGCAACGGAGAGCAGTTTGAAGGCCTTCACCTTCCCTGTCGATTCAAGATGCGGGCCGCGGCAGAGGTCGACAAAACCGTCTTCCTCGTAAAGGGAAACCGTACCATCCGTGATCTCATTGATAAGCTCAACCTTGTACATCTCGCCGCGCTCCCGGAAAAACTTTATCGCCTCATCCCTCGGTAATTCTTTTCTAACGAACGGCTTATTGGCTTTGATAAGCTCTTTCATCTTTTCTTCGATCTTCGGCAGGTCTTCCTGTGTAAAGGCATGACTGCTGTCGAAGTCATAATAAAAGCCGTCCGCGATGGCGGGACCGATGGCAAGCTTTGTATCCGGGAATAGCTCCTTTACGGCGTGGGCCATGATGTGGGAAGTGCTGTGGCGGTAGATTTCAAGAAACTCTTTGTCGCTTTGCGATGACTCTAAAATAACAATCCTCCCCGTCTCTCCTCAACTTTGAACTTTTAACTTTCAACTATTAACTTCACTTTTGACTTCGTCAAAAGTGAATGGTAGGCACGAGGGGTTTCGAACCCCTGACCTCTTCCGTGTCAAGGAAGCGCTCTCCCGCTGAGCTACGCGCCTTCAAGTTTGTATAAGATAACATTTTCCCAATCCTGAATGTCAACATTACCTTCTGAATATTTAAGCCCTTTTTTTCTGTAGGCGGACAATGAGTCTCATATCAAGCGCATCGGCGATCTTTTTAAGCGTCTCAAGCGTCGCCTTTGTGAATCTTCCTGTTTCAAGACGCGACAGCGCAGGTTGTTTTGTGCCGATCCGCCTGGCGAGCTCAGCCTGTGACAGCCCAGCCTTTTCTCTTGCCTTGATAAAGCTTTCCAAAAGCTCAAACTCGGGATCAAGGTCATGCCAGGCCTTCTTGAACCCGGGGTCTTTCATCTGGTCGGCAATGTAATCCTTCAAAGTCTGTCCTCTGACATATCTATGGGGGTTAGCAGTTCTCATGGTTGCTCTCCTTCTCTTTGTATAAAATCGTTCATTCTCTTTTCTGCAATTTCTATTTCCCTTTCAGGTGTCTTATCTGTCTTCTTGATAAAGCCGTGTAGCAGAATATACCGTTTCCCTGTAAAGGTGAAATATAAAATCCTGACAGCGCCCTGACTGTCTTTAATTCTCAATTCCCTTATCTTGCCCCTTATCTGTTTGGTATAGGGTTCTTTCAGTAACACGCCGTATTCACTTAAAAGATCAATCAGCTTAACAATCTTTGCTCTTGCGGACATGGACAGCGAATTAAAAAAAACTTTTGCCGGTTCTTTACCTTCTATACTCTTATAAAATTCAACAGTCCATTGCATGGATTATTATAACATAAACGTTATAGGGTGGAAAGCTATGGATGCGGGAATTTAGTTAGGTTTAACATCGTCCGTCTGTTTGTTATGGCACTTCTGGCACAGATCGAATATGGTCTCGACTTCAAAGGCCCAGAGATGCGGATAATTCGATGCGTGGGGGTTATGGCAGCTTGCGCATGTAAGCTCTTTTCCGGTCCTCACGGGATCGGGCCGATTACGGGTGGGATGTCCTTCCTTAAACATGGAATCGCCTAACACGTGCATCCCCGACGCCTTTTCGGCATGGCAGTTGACGCAGAGATTCCATGTAGGCTTTACGAGATTGAACGGGTTTTCCGATGCGTGCGGACTGTGGCAGATGGTGCATTTGCCGATAGTGACAGGGCCGTGAGAGTATTTTTTAAGGCTCCGGTCTTTCTTCTGTTCAGTGTGACATTCGTAACATATTTCCGCATCCGGCTTTTTCACGGAATATTTCGGTTCCGCCTCAGGGTCATGACAGCTTAAGCAGCTCCAGACCGCGGCGGGACCATGGACATATTTATTGGCAGTGATTTTGTTGTGACACATATAGCAGGTGGAGGTGACCGCTAACAGAGCCTGTTTGTCCATATTTTTAAACGTATACGGGCTGATGGGTTTTCTGTCATATTCGATCGGAGACAAGATATGGCACCTGGCGCATTGCTTCCATTCCTTCATATGGAAAAAATCTTTTTTAAAGCCGTCAGGGGTCTTGATATATTCACTTGCAAGATCGGATCTGCGGAAGACCTTTAATTCCGTTTTGTATACCTGGTAATCGCCTTTGACGGCAATGATGTTTATTCTGTTGACCCCCAGCTTTAATTGGACCGAAAAACATTCATATTCCTGATCGGCAATGACGTTCAACGGCTCTTCTTCATCATTAACGTATACTTTTATCGAATCGGCTGATCCCGCAGGCACGCTCATTGAGATCTCTAACATATTGTATTCCAGTACCGAGCCGTCAGGCGGATAGTGCAGGGTTATGCTTTCCTGTCCGGCTTCAGCGTTAAGGCAGGATATTAAAAGGACAATAACGATATGGAAAAATATTCTTACTGGCATCTGGATATCGCCGACGGGAGAACCTGTTTCTTGATGATCTTCTCTATCGCCTTCTTGTACATTTCGATGGCCCTGTCTTTTTCGCCTTTCTGTTCGTAGGCCTTGCCCAGCTCGTAATACGTCATCTGCGGATACGGATTGGATACGGCGGCGTCATTGAGGAGCTCGAGCGCTTTATCAATGTCGCCTTTTAGTACGAGCGCCCCGCCGAGACCGGTCTGCGCATCGTGCGAGCGGGGGTCAAGCTCCAGTGCCTTGTTAAATGAAGCAAGCGCTTTATCCGTGTCTTTCAACTCAAGATGCAGAAAGCCGAGGAGGATGTGCGACTTCACCATATCGGGTTTGGCGGCAGCGGATCTGGCTGCGGTGTCGACGGCCTGATCCAGCAATCCGGCCTGCGTGAACTGAAAAGCGAGATTGTACAATCTCTCCGCTTCGAGCAGGGACCTGTCTTTTTCCTCTTTGTGCGGAGAAAGGACGTCTTTCAGCTCCGTATCGCTTATCTCGCCGAGGAGTTGTCTGATATATCCGTCGAGAGTGTTTTTATACGTGAGCGGATGACTGGGGATTTCGTAGGCGATTTTTCCCTGCTTGTCGATTATGAACGTTGTCGGGTATACCTTGATCCCGTAGCCGCTGTATAACTGCCTGTCGGCGTCAATCAGCAAAGGATAATCAATCCCTTTATCCCTGAGCAGCTTTGGGGCGTCCTCTTTGTTGTCGGTATCCGTAATGACGCTTAAAACGCGCACGCCTTTTTTCTCATACTTCTTAAGCTCGTCATATGCGTCCTTCAAGGCGAGGAGCGAGCGGTCCTGCCCCGTTCTCCAGTATATGAGGACTAGCGTCTCACCTTTATATTCAGCGAGCGATACGGCTTTGCCGTCAAACGATGTCAGAGTAAATTCAGGTGCGGCTTCACCCTGAGAAATACTGAAGGCATCCGCTGAGGGACCGAATATCAGAAATAATGACGTGAACAGAATAAGGAATATCATCCGTTAATCTCCTTCTTTTCCCTGTCGTATTTCTTAAGCTTGTGGCAGCCGGGGGTGCAGCTTCCACCCGTTTCCGTCTTTTGATAATTCAACGGTAAATCCCACCCTCCGAAAGGTACGGCCTCTCTTATATGCTTCGGGGAATTGCTCGCGTGTGTTTCATGGCAGGCGCGGCACGTCCTTCCCTTGATCGCCTTATTGACGTGCACGAAATGGAGGTTTGCATTGCCGTTCCTGAAATTTGTCAGTTTGGTTGTTTCCGGATTTAAAACGAGCGTCTTTTCATGACAACTGAAGCACAGGTCATAATTTTCAACGCCGAACGGCTCATAAAACGTCGCGGGATAAAAGCTTCTCAATATCCTGAAGTTGTTTGAGCCGTGAGGGTTGTGGCAGCCTGAGCAGTCTTTTTGTTTTATCGGACCGTGGTGGTCCTTGTTTTCCGTTAGCCATTTTTTCATGTTCATAAGCATCTTGCCGTCCGCCCTTTTATATTCCCTGTCATGACAACTCAGGCACAAATCCAGCGGCTCTTTCGTCAGGTTCTTCGCAATATTCGAATTGTGCGCGTCATGACAATTAAGACAGGTTTTCTCAGTTTCGAGCGCTCCGTGTTTTACTGTTACGGTATCCAACTGTTCTTTCTTGTCTTTGTGGCATTCCAGGCATAAAGCAGGCGCTGATGAGTCAAGCATAAATTGTTTTGCTCCCGAGTGAGGGTTATGGCAGCTTGTACATCTTTCAGAAACGGGCTTATGTATGAACTGTGCGCCGTGAATCATCTCAGCCTTATCTGTGTGACATATGAAACAAAGCTCAGGACCTTCAGCCTTTAAGTTCTTTTGATAATCTGCGGTATGAGGCTCATGACATGCAACGCACCCGCCGACGGCAGCCGGTCCGTGCACGAATTGCTTTCCGACGATGGCGTTATCGTGGCATTGGAAACACAGCTCGCCGCCTTTGGCCTTCAATTGAAATTTGTATTCAGAGCCGTGGGGGCTGTGGCACTCCGTACATTCGTTATTTTCTATTGCGGTATGGGTAAATTGTTTAGGCTTGAATCTTTCATGGCACGAGAAACACTTATCGGATATCTTCATTATCAGAGCAAACTTATTATTTTCAGGGTCATCTTTGTGTTTCGGAGACTCGCCGTGACATGGGGCGCATTCACCTGCGGTAACGGGGCCGTGGACGAATTTATCCTTGCCCATTTGGGCATGGCATTGACCGGTTATGCAGGTTTCTTTTGGTTTTTCAGTTTGTTTTTCCGCGGCTTTTTGCTGCGCATGTATGGGGTTTTGAGATAAGCCGGTTGAGATTAAAAGCGCAGCCGCAAGAAAGAGCATCAGGATGATTGTCTTGTGTTTCATTGAACCTCCATCGCGTAATATTATAGTTTATTTATGAATAAAAAAGTCTTATAGATTAATCATAAGCTCATTATTTTTCAACTGGTGGTGGTTAGGTGGGTTATTTTTTGATTATCATTCCCGCATAGCCGACTACATAGTCGTAATCTCCGCTCACGTCTCCGGAGGTGCTGTATTTCACGAGCGAAGCCTCTTTGGCGCCGAGCTGCTTTGCGGCAAACAGCATTGTAGTGACCGGTATAACGCCGCACATGCTTATCCCTTCTTTTCTGACAGTAGTGTAAAGCCCTTCGGGATCCATCGCGATAATCTTTTCAATCGCTTTTTTGTCTTTTGCACGCGCAGCCGAATCCGATACATAATGGCTCATGTCGGAGCTTGCGATGATTGTGACCGGATATTTTGCTTCCAGGATCACATTCGCGAGGGATTCTCCAACCATTTTACAGACGTCTAAGGAGTCCGTCATCATTGTAATAGGGACAATCTTGACGGAGGATGAAAAATAGAGGATAAACGGAAGCTGCACTTCAAGGGAATGCTCCATTGCGTGGGCGAGCGTATCTTCTACGATAATTTCAGACCTGCCCGTTATACTTTTTGCGAGGGTCTCGTTAATCGTTAATTCTCCGTTTGGCATCTGCCATTCACCGGATGACATTATGGATACGGGACTGCCCAAACCGGTATGATTCGGTCCTATGATGATAAAGGTGTGAGGGAATTTTATCCTCGAAAAAACCGCCCCGGCAACCGCTCCCGAATACATGAGTCCCGCATGAGGAGAAACGACGCCGACTGCTGCTTCTCTTGCGGCGCCCTCATTTATGAAGCCCCTGACCTGTTCCGTAAGTTGAGAGGGAGAAGACGGATAAAATTGACCTGCGACTGCGGGTTTACGTTTCATAGTCTCAAAACCGTTATTGGTTATTCGGTTAACGGTTAACGATAAACGTTCTTCTAATACTCTACAATATCCGAATAATTTTTAAACTTTGTAAACTTGTCGATAAAAGTAAGATCTATAGTCTTGATAGGTCCGTTTCTCTGCTTTGCGATATTCAATTCAGCCACGCCTTCTTTTGCCTCCTTTGCCTTATAGTAATCGCCCCTGTAAAGAAACAATATTATGTCGGCGTCCTGCTCAATGGCTCCCGATTCCCTCAAATCGGCTATTATCGGCCGCTTGTTCTCGCCCCTCTGCTCGCAGCTTCTGTTGAGCTGGCTGATGACGATTACCGGCACGGACAGATCCTTTGCAAGCGCCTTCAGAGAGCGTGATATGTCGGAGACCGCCTGTTCTCTTGCCGCATAATTGCCCACGCCGCTCATAAGCTGAAGATAATCGACGACAACAAGCCCCAGCCCGTGCTCGGCCTTTAAACGCCGGGACTTCGCCCTGATATCGAGCACTGAATTGAATGCATCATCAATATAGATCGGCGCATCCGCAAGCCGGCCCGCGGCGTTGACAAGCTTCCTGTAATCTTCCTTGCTGTGGTAGCCTGAGCGCACGGCCTTTGAATCGACCTCGGCCTCGGAGCACAGCATCCTGAGGACGATCTGTTCCTTGGTCATTTCAAGGCTGAATACGGCTATAGGCACATTCACATTCAATCCTACATGCGTGACCATGTTAAGGCAAAAAGCTGTCTTGCCCATGCCGGGTCTTGCGCCTATCACTATAAGGTCGCCGGGGTGAAAGCCGGTCGTCTCCTTGTCAAGGTCCATAAAACCGGTAGGAAGCCCCGTTATAAGCTCTTTCTTGTTATAGAGCTTGTCTACAAGGGCGATGGTATCCTTTAATACGCTCTTGACGTGAACGTATGAGCTCCTCACCATTTTTTCGGAGATACTGAATATCTTTGTTTCGGCCTTGTCCAAAAGCACATGCACGTCCTCATCGGTGTCGTAAGACGTCGTTATGATCTCCGTGGCCGTGAGGATCAGATTCCGCAGGATCGCTTTTTCTTTGACTATCTTGGAATGGTATCTGACGTTGGCGGACGTCGGGACCATATTGACAATCGAGCTTAAGTAAGAAGCGCCGCCGATCTCCTCAAGCTGCTCTTTTTTGTTCAATTGCTCGGTGAGGGTTATTAAATCAATCGGCTCGTTCTTTTCATAAAGCTCCAGCATCGCAACGAAAATCCTTTTGTGTGCATCCTTGTAGAAATCATTAGGGGTGAGATGTTCAATGACGACCCCAATCGCCTCATTCTCAAGCAGCACCGAGCCGAGGACGGACTGTTCCGCTTCGATATTCTGGGGCGGCAGGCGGTCGAGGTTGACGGCTGTGCGGTTGGTTAAACCGCTTTCATTTCGGACACGTTCAAGCATTTTAAAAAGTTGTTAGTTTTTAGTTGTTAGTTGTTAGACTAAAAACTGACAACTAACAACTGACAACTGTTCATTACGCTTCTGCCGGCGCGGCTTGTTTAACTTCAACGGTCACGTTTGCGGTAACGTCCTGAAGCAGCTTAACGGGTATGGTATAGGTCCCGAGTCTCTTGATAGGCTCATCAAGAACGATCTTACGCCTGTCTATCTCGATTCCCTGTTTTGCAATGGCTTCGGCAATATCCATTGAGGTTACGGAGCCGAACAACTTCCCTTCCTCGCCGCTCAGGGCCTCTATGCTCAGAGTCAATGACGAAATCTGCCCGGCCAGGTCTTCCGTTGATTTCCTGACCTTTTTGGCCCTGGTAAGAATGATATTCTTTTCATGCTCAAACTGTTTCAGGTTTTTGGGGTTGGCCTCAACCGCGAGATTTCTCGGTAGAAGATAATTCCTCCCGTAACCGTTCTTGACGTCCACAACGCTACCCATTATACCGAGGTCTTTTACATCTTCTTTCAAAATAACTTTCATGACAATCACTCCCCTGTTGTTTTATTTATAAAATGTTGATGTCGGATTTGAGCTAATATTTTAGCCAATAAACTTAAATACTGCAATAAGCCATGTTATTTTTCCTCTGTGTCCTCTGCGGCCCTGGGGCCGGGATTTTTTAAAAATTCGGGAACATCTTTCCCGGGTTCATGATCCCGTTCGGGTCAAACGCTTTTTTGACAGCCTTCATCACCTCAATAGTTGTTGCTGAAAGCTCCATTCCGATATATTGTTTCTTGGTAAGCCCGATGCCGTGTTCGCCCGAGATGGTCCCGTTCAATTTGATGGTGGCTTTGAAAATATCCTCAACCGCTTTCCCGGCCCTATCATATTCTTCTTTATCATGTTTATCGGTCATGATATTCACATGAATATTCCCATCGCCGGCGTGACCGAAATTCACGATTTTCACATTATACTTCTCCGATATGCCTTTCAGCTCATTCAGCATTTCCGGGATCTTTCCCCGGGGCACAACAATGTCCTCGTTTATCTTTGTCGGTTTGATGCGGTAAAGCGCGGGCGATATCGCCCTCCTCGCCTCCCAGATGCGCTGCTTTGCGAACATATCCTCGGCAATGCTTACACTGCCGTTAAGCGCATTGCAGATGGAGGCAATTTTTCCCGTATCTTCCAGCGCCGCATTGTGTGAACCGTCCACCTCTATTAACAGCAGCGCCTCCGCATCGGCAGGCAGTCCGTAGCTTTTGTAATTCTCTACCGCAAGGATCGACTCGTGGTCCATAAATTCAAGGGTCCTCGGAATTATTCCGGCAGAGGTGATCCCGTTTACCGTCATAGCGGCGTCATTCAGATGAGAATACGTGCATAAAAGGGTCATCGTCTCTTCAGGCAGAGGCAGTATCTTTAAAAAGATCTTTGTGACGACGCCGAGCGTCCCTTCAGAGCCTACAATCAGTCTCGTAAGGTCGTATCCGACAACGTTCTTATATGTCTTCCCACCCGTCATCATAACCCTGCCGTCCGGAAGGACTACTTCAAGGCCAAGCACGTAATCCCTTGTCACTCCGTATTTTACAGCCCGCGGCCCGCCTGCGTTTTCGGCTACGTTTCCGCCGAGCGTGCAGAAGCTCATGCTTGCAGGGTCGGGTGGGTAGAAGAGACCTCTTTCTTCAAGCTTCTCCTGCAAATGTCCATTGATGACGCCCGGCTCCACAACGGCGATCATATTCTTTTCATCAATCTCGAGGATCCTGTTCATGCCGTCAAGGGAGAGTATTATCGCATCCTTAACCGGCACGGCCCCGCCCGTCATGCCAGTGCCGGCCCCGCGCGGCACAATCGGGGTTCTTTGCTTATTGGCAAATGCGACAACCTGTGAGACTTCGTCCGTATTCACGGGCTTTACAAGCGCAGAAGGCTCGCCCTGCAAGGAAGAAGCGTCGAACCCGTAACAAAAAAGCTCCTCTTTATCGGTCGACGTCCTCTCCGGAAGCGGAAACGCGCTTTCTTCCTTCTTTTTAAAAATATTAAAAGCCATGATGCTTTAATTATACTATTTTTCTTGGAATTAAAAAAAAGAGAGCCGAGAAGCAAGACAGAGAGGGGAATTCTTAACTCGCCTTTCTTCTTTAATTAGAAAAGCTCATCTTTACCCACTCATTATGAGAAAGAGCCTTATTCTTTATGTTTAAAGTAAACTACCACCACCAGAGGTGGTGGTAGTTTACTGCATCCCTCTATTTTTCTACGATCTTAACCTTCATCTCTATCCGTTCATTTGGATTATCGCGCTTGTCTCTCGGCTGACTGACTATCTTGTCCGCCGCATCCATGCCCGAAACGACTTCACCGAAGACCGTATACTTCTTATCAAGGAACCGGGAATCGGCCACGCATATGAAAAACTGCGAGCCTGCACTGTCGGGGTTCATCGCCCTTGCCATGGAGAGAGCTCCCCTCTTGTGGGGCCTGTCATTGAACTCCGCCTTTAAAAGATACCCGGGGCTGCCCGTGCCGTGCTTTGACCTGTCGGGGTCTTTTGAATTCGGGTCGCCTCCCTGGATCATAAATCCCGGTATGACGCGGTGAAAGGTCGTCCCGTCATAAAAACCTTTTTTAGCAAGCTCAATGAAGTTGTTAACATGGTTCGGCGCAACGTCAGGGAAAAACCTCAGCTCTATGCTGCCGAGCTTTGTTTCTATAATCGCCTTTGTCTCAGACATTTTTTTTATCTCCTCTTGTGTAAATTTTTTATGCCTCGTCTCTTCCGCGACAACTAAACCCGCAAGCAGAAGCGCTAAGACAATAATTGTGCATATTTTTAAAAATCTCATAAATCCTCCTGTGAGTATAGGCTTAACGATTATAGCAAAATATAATATTTATAAACCCAAATGACAACTGACAAGTAATTTGAATTTTGAGCTTTGTCATTTGAAATTTATTATTTGGTTATAGGTCCTTGCGAACAACGACCCGCCGGTAAAATTCGCACTTTTTGCAGTCCCCGAGTTTTTGCGCGATGGCCCCGCTAACCTTTTTACCGCAGAATGTGCCGGCAATCGCCCAGCATATGCGGCCGTAATCCGGATAAGCGGCGCATCTGAATTGTGCGGCGCCTTCCGCCTTTTCCACGCCGCACCTGGTGAATTCCCAGCATTTTACCTTGACGGACTCTTCTTCGCTCTGATATGGGAAGAACAATGTAAAAGTCGTGCCTTTATCCGCTTGACTTTCAACCGTTATCAATCCGTTGTGCTCATCTATTATCTTCTTACATATGGAAAGGCCGAGCCCCGTGCCCCTGCCTATCTCTTTTGTCGTATAAAAAGGCTCAAATATCATGTCAAGCTTTTCTTTCGGGATGCCGGAGCCGTTATCGGTTACTTCAACCGCAACATAGCTTACGTTGTATAATTCATTCATGAAAGTCCTTACCTTCAATATGCCGCCTTTGGGCATCGCGTCTATTGCGTTGGATATGAGATTGTTTATCGCTTCCCTGACCTGTTCTCTGTCGATCAAAACCTGCGGAAGAGACGGCTCCAGCATTAAATCCAGGCTGATCGACTGATCCTTGCATACTTCGATAAAAGACCTTACGGAATCCTCCACGATCCCGTTTATCTCCTGAAGCTTCATTTTATTCTTCGCTTCCCTTGAAAAGGTGAGGACCGATCTGAGTATCCGCTCCAGTCTGTCGACTTCGGATATTACGGTGTCGGCGTAGTCCTTCTCCTTTGAGCCGGGGGACAGTTTTTTGGTGAGACGCCTCGCAAAACCGCCGATGGAAGTCAACGGGTTTCTGATCTCGTGAGCAATATCCGCGGTCAGCCTTCCTATGGCCGATAATTTTTCCACCTCTATAAGCTTACCCTGTATGCTTCTCAGCTCCTCGATGTATCCTTCGAGATCTTTATTGAGATTCTCTATCTTCTGCTTGTCTTTCTTAAATTTCTGGGAAAGCATGCCGAGAGGCACCGCTAATAAAAACAGGAATGCGCCTTTGACGATAAAATTAGTCCAGTGAAGATCATAGGATTCGGATCTGCAGCTTATAAAACTGAATAAAGCCGCAACGGCGGCTATGATAACTCCCGGTATAAGCCCGTAATAAAAAGAATAAAGGGCCGTTATTAAATAGAAGCTGTTAAAAAAGGGGCTGACAAAGCCGCCGGTTACCCTTACAAGCAGGGAGGCATATAAAAGATCAAAGATAAGGGCCGCTCCGTATACGACCTTTTTCTTATGCGGAGAGATGAACAGCCACGTATATAAAAACACGCTGTAAACCGCAAAATAGGCAAAGACCGCGCTGACGTGATCAAATGTAGTTTGTGAAATATCGGAGAATAAGAGCCAGCCCATTCCGCCGCAGAATAATATGATCCGCAGATAAACAAAAGCCTTGTCGACCGCTTCGATGTTGGGCTTGTCCTTATCCCACTGCGTCCTGAATTTATCGAGGAAGCTCATCGGGAAATTGTTTGCCGTTGTTGCCCTACTGTCTTCTTGCATTTTTAACGTATTAGATTAATTATACCAACTGTCAATGAATAAAAAAAAGTGACGGGGCCGGAAAGACGGGAAGAGGCCTGCGGTTGAAGTTTTTCCTTCCCATCGTTCATAATATTTCCATGAATCCCACGTTTAAAAAAGTTCATTCCGAGATTCAGAGGGGAATGAAGCTTTCAAGGTGCAGGAAGTGCGGCTGCATGAAAGGCACCCTTGGAAACCTGAAGGCGTCGCTTCCATTATTAAAAATGAAAGACGCTGAGGCATTGCTGAAATGCGTCGATGAGTGGCTGGGACAGCTTGAGCCTCTTGCATACCCGTGCTTCGGATGCAAATACTGCATACCGCCTGAGGCTATGACGATCCTGACCGCTAAATACCCGTCTCTGACTTCATCAACACTGTCAAGCTGCGAGCTCAAGATAAGCGATAATTCCTGGCCGCCCGTTGAAGGCGAATATACTGTGCTGGACAAGTCCGCCCCCATTGCGGTCTCCACGCTTGCAAGCGTTAAACTCGAGGGAAAGCTTGCCGGGCTCAAACCTGCCGGACTATGCATAGTCGGCAAGACGGAGACCGAGAATATCGGGATAGACAAGATCGTTAAAAACATCGTCTCCAACCCGGCGATAAATTTCTTGATCGTTGCGGGCAAGGATACTGAAGGGCATCGGAGCGGCAAGACGCTTTTGGCGCTCTATGAAAACGGGGTGGATAAAGACATGCGCGTTATCGGCTCAAAGGGAAGACGCCCCATACTGAAAAATGTAACGTCTGCCGAGATAAACGCCTTCCGCAAACAGGTCCGGATAAAAGACATGATCGGATGCGAAAGCGCAAAAACAATAGCGGAAACCGTTAAGGAGCTTTCTCCGAATGCGGTATCCGTGCAAACCGCGTCGGCCTGCGGATGCAGTTGTGAATGCAACACTCAAACAACCGCAAAACCGACACTCTCTTTATCGATTGCAAAACCGGTTGCAGCCATACCGAAGATAACAGCGGAAAAACACGGCAAAGCGGTAAAGCTCGACAAATCGGGGTATTTCGTTATCATCCCTTCAAAGGAAAGCGGAAACATACTTGTAGAACACTATTCATATGACAATAAACTGTTAAGGAAGATAGAAGGCAAAAACAGCCGCGACATTTACTTTACAATAATAACCAACAACTGGGTGACGGAATTAAGCCATGCCGCGTATCTCGGGAAAGAGCTTTCAAGGGCGGAGCTGTCCATTAAAAAGAAATTCAAGTTCGTCCAGGATGGTGCGTGAAAAGAGTTAAGAGTTAAGAGTTTTGTAGGGGCGGGGTGCCCCCGCCCCTCACAGAGTTAAAAAATACGAACGCAATATTAATTATATGATCCTTTAATTTTAAATCTCAAATTTCAAATTGCTCTTATCATGGGGAAAATAACTGCGGTGGCAAACCAGAAGGGCGGGGTCGGTAAAACGACCACTGCCATAAATATAGCTGCGTCACTTGCAGACGCGGGGAAGCGCGTCCTGCTTATCGACACGGACCCGCAGGGAAATTCGACAAGCGGACTTGGTATTGACAAAGACACCCTCAAAGGAAGCCTTTACGAGTTATACATAGGGACAAGAAGCATTGAGGACCTTATCCTTGAAACCAGCCTGCCCAATCTCAAGATCATTCCATCCAACATTGACCTGATCGGGGCCGAGCTTGAGCTTACCGATAAGGAAAACAGGGAGACCATACTCAAACAGGCGCTGCAGCCCATCAGACCTCAATACGATTACATTTTCATTGACTGCCCGCCGTCGCTCAGCCTTTTAACTCTTAACGCACTTGTCGCCGCAGACACCCTGCTCGTCCCCATGCAGTGCGAATATTATTCGCTTGAAGGCATAAGCATGCTGCTGAGGACCTATAATCTGATCAAGGATTCATTCAACCCGTCGATCGAGATAGAGGGCATCCTTCTTACGATGTTCGACGGCAGGACTACTCTCGCAAATCAGGTTACGGATGAATTGAGGAGGCATTTCGGGGACAAGGTTTATAAAACGGTGATCCCGAGAAACATTACGCTTGCCGAGGCCCCGAGCCACGGAAAACCTGTTATACTATACGACGTCCGCTCAAAAGGCGCACAGAGTTACATCGAGCTTGCAAAGGAGATAATCGGAAATGAAGCCGGCGCTGGGTAAGGGGCTTTCAGCCTTAATACCGGAAAAGACAAAAGCGAAAGTGAATGAGATCCTTGATCTGGATATTAAAGCTATTGCGCCTAATGAATATCAACCGAGGAGGGTCTTCAACGACGCGGCCCTGAACGAGCTTGTCGCATCGATCCGGGAAAAAGGCGTCATCCAGCCGATTATTGTAAGAAAGGGCTATGACAATTCATACCAACTGATCGCGGGTGAGAGGAGATGGAGGGCCGCCGGCATGGCGGGGCTCGCAAGCATCCCTGCGATTGTCAAGGAAGCGGCCCCGGCGGAAGCCCTTGAGCTTGCGCTTATAGAGAATATCCAGAGAGAAGACTTAAACCCGCTCGAAACAGCGGAGGCGTTCCAAAGGCTGATAAACGATTTCAGCATGACCCACGACGACCTCTCCAGGAAAGTCGGCAAAGACCGCGCGACCGTGACCAATTACCTCAGGATTCTCAAACTGCCCTTTGAAGTAAAAAAGTGGATCGCCGACGGCTCCTTAAGCATAGGTCATGCAAAGGCGCTGCTGCAGGTTGAAAACCCGAGACTCCAGGCCGACATCGCGGGCAAGGTAATAAAACACGGCTTAAGCGTTAGAGAAACAGAGGCGCTGTGCAAAAAGGACCCGTCGACACAAGTCCCGCCGAAGCTTAAACCGAAAGACCCCCAGATAGCATCTCTCGAAGAGAAACTCATGCACAGCCTCGGCACAAAAGTCCGCCTCATCCACAAGTCCAATAAAAAAGGCGGGAGGATAGAGATCAACTATTACTCGCTTGAAGAATTGGACCGGCTCCTTGAGACGCTGACAAGCTGATGCAATTTATCAATCCGGCAAATATCCTTTCGTCCGATGTTAAAGCGTTTTTTACGACAAAGGCTTTCAACAACGGCGGTATCCGCATCAATGACGCCTTATCCGAAGAGTTTAATGTTTTAAAAGAAAACGTCTATCTGCCGATCCAGAAGCATACGAATAAAATACACGTGCTCGACCATGATGATGAGCCGGTAGTCGCCGATGCTGTAATCACCGACAGGAAGCACACTTTGATCGGCGTCCTGGTTGCCGACTGTGTGCCGATACTTTTATACGACGGGAAGAGACGCGTCATTGGCGCCGTCCACGCGGGCTGGAGGGGCACGACGGAGAAGATCTTAAAAGAAGCTATCAAGACCATGCAGGAGAAATTCGAGTGCTCTCCGAAAGATATATCCGTCGCCCTAGGCCCGAGCATCAGACTGTGCAGTTATGAAGTGGGGGAAGACGTTAAAATTGCAGTGCAACAAGCGACCGGCGTGGGAGACTATTTTCATCAAAAAGGGTATAAACATTTCGTCGATCTTTCTACAGCCAATAAAATACAGGCCTTGAGCATGGAGGTCCCGAGGGAAAACATCTGGCAGTCGGACGAGTGCACGTTTTGCAACCCTGAGAAGTTTTATTCCTACAGATATGCAAAAGAATCCAACGGAAGACAGGGCGGTTTTATAGGAATGTGGTAATATAGTCAAGTGAGAAGTAAGAAGTAGGAAGTAGGAAATCGCAAGTTATTATTTATTTTTTACTTCTCACTTTTCACTTCCTACTTCCCACTTATACGATTGGAGGGATGATGCTTACAGCAAAAGATATCATGACAAAAGACGTTGTCACAATAAGGCCCGAAGCTACTGTTGAAGAGCTTGCAAGGTTATTGATCAGCAACAAGATCAGCGGAGTCCCCGTCGTGGACAACAGCAAAAATCTGATCGGCATTGTTACGGAAAATGATCTTATCAGTCAAAATAAGCGCCTCCACATCCCGACCGTGATCAGGCTTTTTGACGCCTTTATCCTTTTGGGCTCGGGCCGGGTGGAAGAAGAAATCAGAAAAATGGCCGCCACTACGGTGGATGAGATATGTAACAGGAAAGTTG
Organism: Nitrospirota bacterium; assembly: GCA_016217725.1. Classification (GTDB taxonomy): domain Bacteria; phylum Nitrospirota; class Thermodesulfovibrionia; order UBA6902; family UBA6902; genus SURF-23. The sequence goes on from JACRHB010000088.1 coordinate 19,616, forward strand.
TCTCTATCAAAGAGGAGACGACCCTTGATGAGATCGCAACAATAATGGCTGAACAGCGCATGCATTTGCTCCCGGTCCTCAGGGACCGTGTCGTTGTGGGAATAGTCGGCAAAGCCGACATGGTCAAAGCAATGACTTATGAAGCTCCTGAGTAAAAGCGAGTCCGAGACAAGAGACATCGGCGCCAGGCTCGGGAAGAAGTTGAAGCGTGGAGACGTCGTTTGTTTATACGGCGAGCTCGGCTCGGGCAAGACGACAATGGTTAAAGGCGTAGCTACAGCTTTTGGGATCAGAGAAAAGGATATAACCAGCGCGAGTTTTACCATAATAGCCGAATATGATGTGCCTGTTCCCTTTTATCATATCGATCTCTACAGGGTGACACATGAAGATATCTCTTCACTCGGACTGCATGAATATCTCGGCGCGGACGGCGTATCCGTAATTGAATGGGCGGAAAGGGCCGAGAGCGAAATTCCTGAAAAGAGCATCAAGGTCCGCCTGAGCCATATCGAAGACAATTTAAGGGAGATTGAAATAGAAGGGATCGAAATATGACCAGGATCGGAATAATTGCAAAAAGAGGCGAGCCGGAGGCAATTAAGGTCGTTAAAGACTTTTTAAAACGGCTGAGAGGGAAAAAGCTTAAATTTTTTATTGAGAGTGAAGTTGCCTCAGCTCTTAAAATCAAAGGCTATTCGCGGAATGAGATCCCGCCAAGATCCGATATCATCATCGTCTTCGGAGGCGACGGGACGCTCTTAAGCGCTGCAAGACTCGTCGGCAATCAGGGCGTTCCCATACTCGGGATAAACCTCGGCAGTCTCGGGTTTATTACGGAAATCGGCAGGGATGAGTTCAATAAAGAAATAGATAAAGTTCTATCGGGGAAATGCGCTTTTGAAGAAAGGATCATGCTCCTGGCCGACGTTTACCGTGGAGGCAGGAAGGTAGCTCAGCGCAATGCCCTGAATGACGTGGTGTTGAATAAGAGCGCCCTATCAAGAATGTTCGAGATTGACATCTCTATCGATAAGCAATACGTAAGCACCTTCAGGGCTGACGGTCTGATCGTTTCCACGCCTACAGGCTCTACAGCCCATTCGCTCTCGGCAGGGGGGCCTATTCTGTATCCTACTCTTGAGTCATTCTTAATGACTCCCATCTGTCCGCACACTTTGACAAGCAGACCCATTGTGCTGCCTGATACGTTTGTCCTGGAAGTGAACATTACAAGCGGAGATGATGTTTATCTGACGGTTGACGGCCAGGTCGGATTTCCTCTAAAAGTGACTGATAAGATATTGATCAGAAAGGCTGATTATAAGGCAAAGTTCATCGTCCTGCATCACAGGGATTATTTCCGGCTGTTAAGGACCAAGTTGAAGTGGGGGGAATGAGTTAGAAAGTTAAAAGTTGAAAGTTGAAAAGATATGTAGGGGCGAGGCGATGCCTCGCCCTTTATTGAACCATGAATAATACCGACATAATCGAACGACTTAAAAAATCCCTTGAGTTTTATCAGGAGCTGGGATTTGAGTCTCTGCCGGGAAGATTAGTGCAGAAGTGCAGAAACACAGCAGTGCAAAAGTACAATAAAGAGCAAAATTCTAATTGCCGCCCCTTTCCCCTTGCCCCTTTCCCCTTGCCCCTAAACAAGGACTCCGCCCTTAAATCTCTCCGGGACGAAATCGGGGACTGTCAGAGATGCAAGCTTTGCAGGAACAGAACAAACATCGTCTTCGGCGAAGGCTCGCCTGATGCGAAGATCATATTTATCGGTGAGGGTCCCGGCAGAGATGAAGATCTTCAGGCCAGACCTTTTGTTGGAGAAGCGGGACAGCTCCTTACGAGACTTATAGAAAAACTCGGTATGAAGCGCGAAGACGTATATATTGCAAACATTGTAAAGTGCAGACCGCCCAACAACAGGGAGCCGGAAGCGGACGAGATCACGACCTGCAAGCCTTTCGTTGAAAAACAAATAGAGATTATCAAACCGAAATTAATCGTCAGTCTCGGTAAAGTATCCTCACATGCCCTTGCAGGGAATAAAATCCCGATAAGCAAGATGAGGGGTATTTTTTTTGAGTATCACAATATTCCCCTGATGCCGACTTTTCATCCCGCGTATCTTTTAAGAAATCCCAAAGACAAATGGCTGACCTGGGACGACATGCAGAAGGTTCTTGAGCAATTAACTAAAACCGGCAGTTAAAGCCACATTCGCTTTTTCTCAACTTCACAACTTCTTGTCTTCTCAACTTCTCCTTTTAATACGCTACCTGTCATTTCTGACAGGTGACAAGCCGCCTGATTTGTGATAAATTTTTATTGCATTGATTTAACCCTGATAATCACTTCCTGATTTTGAATACTTTGGGAGATATGCATGAAAAACGGCGTCAGAAATATTTTTTGTTTTTTAAAGACAGGAGGACATTAATATGCTTACACCTTTGCAAAAAAAGACATCGCAGGCGATTGTTAATATCTTTGAAACGGGAAGGCCGCTTGGCGATTACGGGTCGGTGACTGTCATTAAAGGCGACACCGGGCATCTGACCTACGGCCGCAGCCAGACAACGCTCGGCAGCGGAAATCTCGCATTGCTTCTTCATGCATACTGTAAGGCAAAGGGGAAGTTTTCCGCCGCGTTGGCGTCATATCTGCCTGCTTTTGACCGCAGAGACACAAAGCTGGACCACGATGAAAAGGTCAAAGCCCTGCTCAGGCAGGCGGGGAACGACCCTGTGATGAAAAAAGTGCAGGACGAATTCTTTGACAGGGTCTACTGGGAATCCGCATTGAAATCGGCCGATTATATCAGCGTTGCCAGACCCCTCGGCGTCGCTGTGATTTATGACGGCAGGATCCACGGCTCATATCACGCGATAAGAGACTTGACCAGTCAACAATACGGTCAGATCGCGGGCCTCGGCGAAGAAGAATGGATAAAGGGTTATGTATCCGTAAGGAGAAACTGGCTTGCCAATCACGGCAATACTGCTCTGCACGCAACAGTGTACCGTATGGATTCTTTCATGGAATTGATCAAAGGGGACAAATGGGATTTACAACTGCCTCTGACGGTGAGGAATATCGTCCTCAGCGAAAATCTTTTCAGCGATGATTACCGGCAGCCGTCTGTAGTGTCGGCTGCTGATGTAAATGAGAGGGTGCTTTTCCTGACAAAACCCATGATGAGGGGTGAAGACGTCAAGAGACTGCAAAAAGCCCTGGGTTTTGCTGAAAAAGATATCGACGGCGCCTTTGGGAATGATACGGACAAAGCCGTGCGTAAGTTTCAAAAGGCGCACGGTCTGAAGTCCGACGGCAAAGTAGGCCCGGCGACATGGACCGCGCTCGGATTTGTATAAATATTTTCTTGTCATTCCCCAGTCTGTTGAGCGGAAATCCAGTGAATACAAGAATAGATTCCGGCTTAAAGATTGCCGGAATGACAGGCAAACAGAATTTATAAACAGGAGGCGCAAATTAAACAACAAGCAGTCAACGTTTTAAATTAAAGGAGGTCTGAATGAAAACGCTCATAATTATCTTGCTGTTCACGGCGCTTCTGTCTTCTTTTGCATTTGCAGGAGAAATCTACGGGACCATAAAAAAAGGCGGCAAGCCCGTTGGGGGAGAAACCGCAAATGTAAAGTGCAATAATTTCTCCGGCTCCGTGAAAACGGACGCCTATGGCTCATACACGCTGCATGTGCCGGTGGCAGGAGAATGCAAGATCACGGTAGGCGGCTCATCAATCGGGATCTACTCGTTTGAAAGCGCTGCAAGATACAATTTGATCTTAGAAAACAATGGAACGCTTAGAATGGAGTAAATTATGGGTAACAATGACAACAAAGTAAAAGACAAATGGGATAAGGCCGACGTTATTCTTAAACCGGTAGGCGGTTTGTTGACGGCCCTCGCGATAACAGCTTTCGGATTCATTACTTCGGCTAAACTTGAGCATACGAAGAACATTGAAATGCGGGCGATGGAGGAGATTAAACGCAATGAAATGCGAACAACTCTTTACTCGGAGCTTATGAGCAAAAGGGAAGAGGCGGAGAGCGCCTTGCGGAAAGACATGTTCAAATCCATAATTGATTCTTTCTTTAAACCCGAATCCGATTCGCCGGATAAAAAAGTGCTCAACCTCGAGCTGTTAGCTTATAATTTTCACGAGTCCCTTAATCTCAAACCCCTTTTCGCCCATCTGCAGGAAGAGATAGCCTCCTCGAATCAGAAGAACAAGAAAAAACTCATTGAGCGCCTGGAAAAGGTCGCAAAAGAGATAACGTGGAAACAGAAGATGCTTTTGATGCACGTCGGGAGATCATTTGACAGGAACATCATGGACCATGCAAAAGAAGTCATGCTGGACGCCGGGAAATTGAACGTAAACGGCATTGAGAGGGAATATAAAATACACGTTTACAAGGCTGATGCAAAAACGAGGCAAATACGCCTTGACGTTACCATCGTAACACACCCCAATACTGAGAAACAGGAGACTATGACGACGAAGCCGTTCACGGTGGGATACTTTGACTTCCCGATGATCGACAACACCCGCCTCTCGGATGACCAGCGCTTTGCAGTGATAATGAACGATTTCAACGGGCAGGCGCAAATCACATTAATTTGTTTTCCCGGCTCATATGCAAGCCTGAAAGACAAGCCTTTTTATGAAGACGTTCTTGAAAAACTTAAAAACAGCAAAAGCTGAGCGGCCCGCCTTCAGAGCATCGCCTCAACCCTGTTACGGCCTTCTTTTTTGGCCCTGTAAAGGGCGTCGTCCGCTTTTTTTATCAGCATAACGTGAGAGTCGACTCCTTCTCTTGTTTCCGCGACTCCCAGGCTGATGGTCACCTTCACGAGCGTCCCGTCATAATTATTCTCCTGTTCCATTATTGCCGTTCTGAAGCGCTCCGCAACGATCAGCGCCGCCTTCAGTCCGGTTTCCGGCAGCAGGCAGCAAAACTCCTCGCCTCCGTAGCGGGACAGGTAATCGACGTTCCTGATCGCCGATGAAATCCTTGAGCTTATCGACTTCAGTATAAAGTCGCCGCATTGATGCCCGTAGGTGTCGTTGACTACTTTGAAATGGTCTATGTCGAACATGATTATGCTGAAAATGCTGCCGTATCGCTTATGCCTGTTGAATTCATCCGTAATCTTAGACTCTAAAAATCTTCTGTTATAAATCCCCGTTAAGCCGTCTCTCAGGTTCATCTCGACAAGCTTCTGCTCATACGAAGCCACTTCCGTCACGTCCTGGACGTAAATAAAAAGATATTTTATCTCGTTGTTCTCGTCCCGCAGCGGACCCATGGCGCAGCTCTGCTGCATATACTCGAATTTTGAGTCGGCATACCCTTTTGTCCTGAAGGGGAACAGGTAGCGATGCAGTTTTTGCGAGAAGAAGCAGAAGTTCCCGAAGTGGAATACGGACTTGCAGCTCCTTATGAACTTGGGGTTGTTTAATTGCGGGAAGACGTCGAAAATCGGGGAGCCCTTGACTTTATCCACGGCGAGCCCGCTGTACACTTCCATCCAGCGGTTCCATTCGTGGATTTTCAGGTCCCTGTCGAGGATTACAATGCCGATGTTTATCGCGTTAAAAATCTGGTTGAGTATCATTCATCCTATAAAAAGCATTTGTCCACAGATTACGCAGATTATCACAGATTTATTTTCAGGTTAATAAACTTTTGTCCTTCACCTTTTAGGTGACTGTATATTAAATGTCTTATTTGTTGTTGTATCTGTGGTTATCTGTGAAATCTGCGGATACAACTGCCGTTTTTAGGTTCATTCATATTGCTCTAAAAACAAACGCAGAGCCTCCTTCAGCCAATTGATCGACTCATGACTTGTCACCAGGAATAAAAAGCCGCTGACGTTGCCTTCATCAAAGCGGAAATCGGTTTTCAATACTATCGCCGTGGATCTCGGGTCGTAATGGCTTACAGAAATCGCATCGTAATAATAAGTCTCTACGACCGCCATGGGAGGCGTGTAGGTAACGATATCCTGAAGCAGCTCGGCGATCTTGCCGATGCAGGCGCCGATAAGGATATTGCCCACTTCCATCAGTGTCTCTCTTTCAAGCACGTCGATGGGATCGGATTCAAGGTTTAAGCTTTCTTCACTCTGGAGCATCGAGATCAGCTCCTTCCCGGAGCCCGAAGAAAATATTAAAAGTGCGTCGCCCTTGAAGCGCCCCCAGAATTTTTGCTCGACGATGTTGATGTACTTGTAATCCTTGACGTGACTTTTAATATAGCCGGGGAGCTCGGTAATATTCATTATTTCTATGAAAGGCACGCTCAGGACCACCTGTGTATCGATCACAACGGCGAGGTCCGACGCGGATTGACCGAAGGCGATATTCATTATCTCCTGCAGGGTTTCAATTTCTTCTTTTGTCAGGGTCATTTCTTTCTGAAGGGCCATTTCCTATTCAACCCTCTGCAATGAATCCTGCGCCTTCATTAAAGCGGCATGCAGGTCTTCCCTTTTCAAAGGCTTTTTTAAGACCATATACGCGCCCAGGTCCAGCGCCGCTTTAAGCGCCTTCATCTGTACGTCGGCGGTGACCACGATTATTAAGGCGTTCTTATCATACTTGATGATCTCTTCAATGGCTTCAAACCCCGTCATCACCGGCATGGTCAAATCCATGAAGGTCACGTCGGGCTTGAGGTCTTTGTACTTTTCCAGGCCGTCCTTCCCGTTCTCCGCTTCATAAAATTCGTATCCCTGATCCTTGGGAAGAATGCTTTTCAACATCTTTCTCGCTATAGGTGAGTCATCGACTATAAGTATCTTTTTCACCATTTCCCACCGGAAATACTTTCCAACCTATTGGTGTTGCATGTAGGGAAAGGCCTTAGCCTTGCATTAAGCAACCCTAAAGGATTGCCCTACAAATACATTTCACTTTTGTATTAATATCACTGTATCATATTTATTTGTCAAGTTAAATTAAAGCTTAATTAGAGTCTGTCCATAAACTTAACCATTGAACCGTCATTCCCGCAGTATGTTGAGCGGGAATCCAGTCTTTTTAATAAGTTCCGGATGCCCGATTACTGACTTCGGGCATGACAAAAATAAAAAAAGACACTTTATAAACAGACTCTAATTAACGTCCTAAAAAAGCTTCAGACAGAAATAAGCTTACTATTATAAAATATATCGGAACATATGAAAACAAACTTTAAACAATTATCACGGGAAGGAATAGTCCGGTTGATCGAAGGACTCGGTCAGGAGCCTTTCAGAGCCAAACAAATAATCAACTGGATATATAAAAAGCCGGCAGGCTCTTTTGATGAAATGACCGATCTGTCCAAAGATTTCCGTGAAGGGCTTAAGAAGACGTCGTATATAAGCAACCTCAAGCTTCTGAACAGACAAAGCTCAAATGACGGCGTGCAGAAATTCCTCTTCGAGCTTGAGGACGGGGAGACGATAGAAAGCGTCCTGATCCCGAATGTAAGGGGTGAGGGGAAATTTACACTATGTATTTCATCCCAGATCGGCTGCGCCCTCGGTTGTAAATTCTGCGTCACTGGAGGCTTAGGGTTTAAAAGAAATTTAAAGGCTTATGAAATTGTTGATCAGGTAATAAGCGTAAGCAGGATTATTTCAGACCCCTCTGTGTCCCCCCTTGCTAAGGGGGGAATTAAAAAGGGGCATTCCACCCCTTCCATCACAAACATCGTCTTTATGGGTATGGGAGAGCCTCTGAATAATTTTAACGAAGTCGTCGAAGCCCTATGGAGATTGATCGATCTCATGGACTTTTCAAAGAGAAAGATCACTGTCTCGACGTCGGGGGTCGTCCCGAAGATCTACGAGCTCTCAAAGAAGTCCCCGGATGTCAACCTTGCAATATCTCTAA
>JACRHB010000082.1 GCA_016217725.1 Nitrospirota bacterium
AACGTGTGACGGTGTAGTGAATGTATTGGATAAACTTAAAGTGCGACAGCAGCTTGGAAGGACGGATAGCTGCGTATGTCAGTAAGGAGTATAAACGGAAAAGGCGCCCGATGTGATTATCTTTGATCTGGCTCCGGACTTTCGGACGGGAGCTAAAGGAGAATAATTCTTACGCCGATTCAGCCTGATCTTCGTAGCTGAGGAGCGGTTTTTCCCTCCTGATTATCACGTCTTCGGTTATCAGGCATTCCTTGATGTTCCTCTGTGAAGGGACATCATACATAACGTCGAGCATGACGTCTTCGAGGATGGCCCTCAGGCCGCGCGCGCCGGTTTTACGCCTAATCGCTTCTTTGGCAATCGCCGTAAAGGCCCCGTCGGTGAATTTCAGTTTGACGTTATCAAAAGAAAGCAGCCTTTGGTATTGCTTAATGATCGCATTCTTAGGCTCGGTGAGGATCCGCACCAGCGCCTCTTCGCTCAGCTCCTCAAGCGTCGCCACAACGGGCAGTCTTCCCACGAATTCGGGTATCAGACCGTATTTGATCATATCCTGCGGCTGCACCTGTTTCAGGACGTCGTCTATCTTCTTGCCGTGTACGGTCTTCGGCTCTGCGCCGAAGCCCACGACCTTCTTGCCGATCCTTTCTTCGATTATTTTCTCAAGACCTATAAAGGCGCCTCCGCAGATAAATAAGATATTGGTCGTATTCACGGGGATATACTCCTGCTGAGGGTGTTTTCTACCCCCCTGCGGCGGGATGTTTGCAACCGTTCCTTCGATGATTTTCAGCAGCGCCTGCTGAACCCCTTCGCCCGAGACGTCTCTCGTTATGGAAACGTTCTCGGTCTTGCGGCTTATCTTGTCGATCTCATCAATATAGATGATGCCCCGCTGCGCCCTTTCCACGTCGTAATCCGCAGCCTGCAGAAGCTTGAGTATGATGTTCTCCACGTCCTCCCCGACATATCCCGCTTCAGTAAGCGTTGTGGCGTCGGCGATGGTAAAAGGGACGTCCAGGAACCTTGCGAGCGTCTGAGCGAGAATGGTCTTGCCCGTGCCCGTAGGGCCGATGAGAAGTATGTTGCTTTTCTGCAGCTCGATATCCGATTGCCTGGGACCGGTTATTCTCTTATAGTGGTTGTGCACGGCGACCGACAGGACCTTTTTCGCCCTGTTCTGTTCTATGACGTAATCGTCAAGAAAGCCCTTTATCTCTTTCGGCGCCGGAAGCTTCCTCGTTGCGTTTATATCAAAAGACGAGTCAAACTCCTCAGCCATTATCTCATTGCATAGGTTTATGCATTCATTGCATATATATACCATCGGTCCTGCAATGAGCTTCCTTACCTCTTTCTGGCTCTTGCCGCAGAAAGAGCATTTAAGCATAATGTCATTCTTGTTTATTCTTTTATCGTTCATGGTAGTCTCCGTTTTTTTTACCTTAAAAGACTCATAAATTGTCATTCCGGCAGTCTTTAAGCCGGAATCCAGCTCCTTGTAAAAAAACTCTGGATTCCCGCTTTCGCGGGAATGACAGCTTCGATAAAACTAAAAACTGTCTCACCCCTGCTTTTTCAGGGTCTCGATCACCGCGTCAACAAGGCCGTAATCCTTCGCTTCCTGTGCGGACATAAAGAAATCTCTCTCGGTATCGACCTGGATCTTCTCAAGGGGCCGGCCAGTGTGTTTAGCAAGGATGTTGTTGAGGGTCGCCTTCATCTTCAGTATCTCCCTCGCATGGATCTCGACGTCCGTTGCCTGGCCGTAGAAGCCGCCTATGGGCTGGTGTATCATTACGCGGGAATGAGGAAGGACGTGTCTTTTGCCCTTGGTCCCGGCGGTAAGAAGGAGCGCCCCCATGCTCGCGGCCTGCCCGATACAATAAGTGGAGATATCCGGTTTTATATACTGCATGGTATCGTAAATGGCGAGACCCGAGGAAACGACGCCGCCCGGGGTATTGATATAAAGATGGATGTCCTTTTCGGAATCTTCGGTCTGAAGAAAGAGCAATTGCGCAATGACCGTATTTGATATTATGTCGTCTATGGGGGTTCCTATAAAAACGATCCTGTCTTTTAAAAGCCTGGAGTATATGTCATACGCCCTCTCCGTCCTTCCGGTCTGCTCAATCACTATCGGTATCAAACTCATCTCAGCTCCTTGTAAGTTAAAAGTTAAGAGTTAAAAGTGAAAAGTTACAGGGTTTCCTCTTCGTTTTTCAAATCTTCACTTTCAACTTTCAACTTTTAACTCGCTATTGTTGCTTTCCCTAATATAAATTCCAGGACCTTGTCTGCAAACAGCCTGCTTTTCAGGGCGTCCATTGAACCCTCTCTTACCGCATACAGCCTTGTCACTTCTTCGGGTTTAAGGCCGTTGCGGTCGGCGATCTCCTCGATGGCTTTTTTAATTTCGGACTCGGTTATTTCGATATTTTCTTTCTTTCCGACCGCCTCGAGAAGGAGCACGCTCTTGACGTTGTCTCTTGCAACCGCCTGATATTCCACACTCATCTCTTCGTCGGTCTTAACGGCTTCGCCTCTTCGCGCCGCATTCTCTTTGGCCTGATGGATCAAAGACTCTATCTCCCCCTTCACCATGGAGCCAGGCACATCGAAAGAGTGTCTCTTTATAAGCTCGTTGAGGATCTCTTTTTTATATTCCATATTTATCCGGCTCTTGTTCCTGTTAGTGAGGTTTTCGCGTATCTTGCCCTTCAACTCTTCGAGACTGCCGCAGGCTGCTTCTTTTGCGAATTCGTCGTCCAGCGGAGGGATGTTTTTCTTTTTTGCCTCGGTTATATGCACCTTGAACAAAACTTCTTTGCCGGCAATAGCCTTGTTCGCATGCTCGTTTTCAAAATTCAATTTTGCCTCGGCTGTTTCCCCTTTCTTTTTCCCTATGATGGCGCCGATAAATTCCCGCGGCATGGCATCAGGACTGAGGATTAACGGATAATCCTTGTACGACAGCTCCTCCGCTAATTTATCTTCCACGAAGGCGTCGCAGTTGATTACGGCCATATCGTCATCTTTTAGCGCCTCTTCGGTCACTGAAAAAAGCGCCTTGCTTTCCTGCATTAACTTAAGCGCCTTTTCAACGTCTTCTTCTTCGACGGAAACGGCCTTCTCTTTAAGGACAAGGCCTTCATAATTGAGGCCCCCTATCTCCGGTTTCACCTCGACCGTCACACTGAACGAAAGCGGCTGTCCAGGCACCAGCTCAATTTTATCCTCGATATTAGGATAGCTGACCGGCTCAAGTTTAGCCTCCTGGAGGGCCTTCAAGTAATATTCGGGGACAATTTTCTCTATGACCTCGGCCTCTACATTTTTGCCGAATTTTTTCTCGAGGATAGCCTGCGGCGCCTTGCCGGGCCTGAAACCGGGTATCCTGGTAGTCGCCCTTATCTTGTCATAGGCGCTGGACGTCTCGGATTTTATAACGTCCGATGGGATGTTGATCTTAAGCCTTTTTGTCGTCGGCGATATCTCTTCTACGGTTTGGAGCATTTACACCTCAAAAAATTTAATCTGTTTCTAATTTAGAATTAAACAAACAATTTGTCAATGAGTTGGGAGCCGGCAATATCTCTTAATAAGGGATCACAACGTCGTATTCAGGCAATAAGCGGGCGATCTCTTCCGTCGTCTTATGCTCAAATTCATTTTGAGGATTATTGGAAAATATATTCACTTTAAGATCTCTCAGCATTTCAAGGTTAACGGATATTTCGTCATCCGTCTCCAATTTAGCGTTCATAATGAATACGTCCACTTTGTCATTCGAGAGCGTGGCCCCGACGGCCATCCTTAACGCCTCATGCTTTCTGTCCCTGACTATTACCGCTATTTTTTTAGTCATAACCCGGTATTCCCTCTGTGGGTTTTACGCATTGAGTATATTATAATATGAATTCGGAAGTATTCAAGGGGCGCGATGAATCAAGAAATACTGGTGGCCACGAATGAACACGAATAGACACGAAAGAAGAAAATGAATTAGGACGCAGATAAACGCAGATTATCAGGATTTAAAAAGATAATTTTTCTGCGTGTATCTGCGAAAATCTGCGTCCTAATTTTATTCGAGTCAATTTGTGATAATTCGTGGCTAAAGAGTTTTTTATATGGAAAAGCGTATCTCTGTCGTCATCCCGAACTACAACAAGGCTGAAAACATCGGCAAATGCCTTAACGCCGTGTTTTCATCAAGATATAAAAACCTTGAAGTGGTAGTTGTCGATGATAATTCCGAAGACGGCTCGGCGGATATTATAAAACAGTTCCCTTGCAAGCTGATCCGCCTTGCAGAACACTCCGGGACTTCAAAGGCGCGGAACCTCGGCGCCCGGCACAGCAGCGGCGAGATCATTTTCTTTACGGACGCTGACTGTCTGCTTCAGGAAGATACGCTTTCAATTATAAATGAGACCTTCATATCTTATGGAGTTAATCCGCCCGCTTCCCGTTGCAATGCTTCGCAGCAGCGGGAGCCCAGCCCCTTTAGAAAAGGGGGGAACACACCCCTTAATCCCCTCTTGATAGAGGGGAAGAATCCCCATGGGGGGGTTATCATCGGCGGCACATATACGAGGATGCCCTTTGACACGGGATTTTTCAGCATATTCCAATCGGTGTTCATTAATTATTCCGAGACCAAGAACATTGAGAATCCGGATTATATAGCCGCGCATGCGATGATCATCGATCCTCAGATATTCGAAGAAAGCGGGGGGTTCCCGGAAGACTTTTTACCGATCATCGAGGACGTCGAATTCAGCCACAGGCTGCGAAGGATGGGCTATAAGCTTATAATGAATCCCGACATACGGGTCCGGCATATATTCGATTTTTCTTTTGCAAAGTCTATGCGCAATGCATTCCGGAAGTCCAGGTATTGGAATATGTACTCGTTGGGGAATAGAGACCTGCTGACCGATTCAGGCGCCGCATCTGTGGAATTAAAGACGAGCGCAGCCTCGTTCTTTTTGAGCATCGTATTCCTGTCACTCGGGTTGTTTTTGCAGGAACCCGTATTTCTCTATTTATTGCCGCTGCTTTTCTTGTTGAATGCTTATATCAGCAGGGGGTTGATAAAGGCTTTTTATGAGACAAAGGGCGGCTTGTTCGCCGGCTTGTCATTTATGTATTTCTCTTTGCTCTATCCCCTTCCCGTCGGAATGGGAGCGCTTTCCGGAGTAATACAGCATGTATTTAAAGGTAATTATCAAAGAATTTATAAATAGGCCCGTATGCATCTCCCGCTTGTCGGAAGTCTTATCAGAGAAAGATTCCGGACAACGAGAATGACAATTTGAGGAAACATGACATATTCACCGTTTAGGCATATACCTTCAATCCTTTGGAAACGAAGCCCCATACACCTGACTTTTTTCCTGACGAGACGGTGTAATTCCAGATGCCCTTTCTGCTTTTATCTGTCAAAGAAGAAAAATCCCCCCCCCTATGCTAAAGGGGGGAACACACCCCTAACCCCTCTTGATAGAGGGGAATTAAGTCCCCCTTTGGAAAAGGGGGATATAGGGGGATTTTTTAATAAAACCTCTTCCGAATTATCGCTTGACGAGATCGAAAAAATATCCTCCTCACTCGGCAGTCTGCTGTGGCTTGCATTTTCAGGGGGCGAGATATTCCTTAGAGACGACATCGTCGAGATAACAAAGATATTTTATGAAAGAAATAAACCGGCGATAATCCTCTTTCCCACCAACGGCCTGCTTACCGATGTGATCGGGGAAAAGATTGAGGCCGTTCTGAATTACTGTAAAAAAAGCACGATAGTCGTAAAGCTTTCACTGGAAGGTATGGAAGAGCTGCACGATTCGATCAGGGGGACGAGGGGAAGCTTTCAAAAGACCATGCAAACGTACAACGCCCTCCGGGAATTGCTCGAGATGTATCCGAATTTCGACCTCGGCGTCAACACCGTATTCAACTCCGAGAACCAGGGCCATATGGATGAGCTTATCGGTTTCGTCAACGGATTGGATGGGATCAGGACTCACACGGTATCTCTTATACGCGGAAAGGTTTCCGATCAAAGACTTAAGGATATCGATGTCGGGAAATATCAGGAGACCATCAACAGGATGGCATTAAACTCGAAGAATAAAGTATCAAGCATCTATCGTTTCAAAGGGGCAAGGCTTAAAGCCGCCCAGGACATACTTCAGCGACGCCTGATCCATGAGACGATTGTAAAAAAGAAGCAGGTAATTCCCTGTTACGCAGGCAGGTTAAATCTGGTAATCACCGAATCAGGAGACGTTTATCCCTGTGAATCATTTAATATGAAGATGGGCAGCGTGCGGAAAGACAGTTATGATCTGAACAAGATTCTTAAAAGCGAACAGGCCCAAGACATTATCCGCTCCATCCGGAGCAAAGGCTGTTACTGCACGCATGAATGTTATATGATGACGAATATATTGTTCAATCCCGTCTTGTATCCGGCGCTGATGAAGGAATACATGCAATTGTAAATACTCAGTAAATAATTTATTTTTTCTTTTTTTCAAAAAGTGCGGCGAGGTTTATGGGCGGCAGGAGAAGGGGGGGAATTCCGGCTTTCATTGTGGTAGTGCCGACAATCTCCCGGATAAACGGCATTAGGTGAGCCGGGGCGTGGACTTTAGAAAATTTTCTAAGCTCATCAAAATTATCACCTGTAAAAGTTCCCTCGACAGAAACCTTCATTACGAAAGGCGGGTTCTTTGTCTTAGCAAATAACACCGCGCTTAACGTTGCAACGAGCGTTTTTTTATCGGGGCTATATGAAGTTTTCGTTTTAACTCCGATATCGACAGGGATGCCGTCTTTAGGAAGCTTAAACTTCTTATTCAATTTGAAATCGAGTTCAATCAATGAAATACTGATAAAACTTATGCCGGTTTCAGTCCCCAATTAATTCTCCTTTTTTCACCTTAAATATTTTTGCGAGTTTTTCAAGGGTTTTAATCGGCACATTATATCCCGGTTTTTCGATTCTGCAGATATTGGGCTGAGCCGTTCCAAGTTTCTTCGCAAGTGTTGCCTGATCCATTCCGTTTAACAGCCTATAGTATGTTATTCTGCTCATTTTACCTTGTTGAACAAGCTTCTTCCATTCATCGGCCCTCTCATCCCATGCTTTTTGCCAAGCGGTCCTACCTGCAGGAGTTGAGGTGAATTCTTTAATTATCTTTTTTAAAGGAACAGCTTTTTCGCTTAAAGCTGTTTTTAATTCTAAGGAATGGATCTCTGTCTTTAAAAACTCTACAAGTTTCTTAAGTTTTCTGCTCTCTTTCTTTAAATTTTCAATTTCTTTATCTTTGATTGAATCGCAAATTTCACATATGTCATCCTTAGAAAGAGTTGTACGTATTTGCGAAGGCATCCGCCATTGAAACCCAGGGCCGGGCGTATATTTGATTTTTTCTAAAGCAGATTTCACTGACAATCCCTCCATTGAGTGTAAAGCAATTTTATCCGCATATAGTGCGGAGCATCCTTACTGTAAGTATCATTATTTCTCGGAACAATGCAATATATACAAATCATTCCGGATTTCCTAAGCGCATAAAAAATCCTGTATTCCAAAATATCTAAACACTTAAGCCTTTTGACATAAACCTTCTTTTTTGTGAGATTCAAAACAGTTTCTGAGTTGCAGTCACCAGTCATCGGCGCCGGATCAACCCCTAATTCACTTATCCTCTGAATAATCTTGCCTGCTTTCTTATCGTCCAGAATTGCAATTTCCTTAATATCCCTCTCAGCGCTTGGGTGCACTTTTATGTTGTTTTGCAGTGTCTGTATCTTCATGATATATCACTTGTGATATATAGTCAATACGCTAAATGTTGTTATTATGATTATTAATTGCACAATATATTGGTAACGCCTTTTGTATTAGGATGTCATTATCGTTTATTTTGCCATGTCCCGAAACTTGAATATCCTACAACAATTATTCAAAGTTGCGTAATCTCTCATTTAACTTTTATAAATATCACAGTCTATGTATTTACTAAATCGTCGCAATAAAATACTCCATGCCTCTCTGTTTGCACCACATCTCGGCAGCCTTGCGTTTGCGCTGCACCTCGTTGGAATCAATGCGGCTTGGGTCTTTCACCTCAATAAGCGCCCTCCGTCCATCCGAATACTCGACAATAAAGTCCGGCACGTAACGCCGCTGGTGTTTCTGTCCGTCTATCCACGGGATGGAAATACCGTGACGCTTCATCCATTTTTTAACATCAGGATCAACATCAAGGCGCGCCATCATGCGCCTTTCCATGTCGCTTTGATAGCGTTCAAAGTTATAGGGACTCTTCTGTGGATTCCAGAACTCTCCGTGTTTACTGATTGCCATATTCTATTATCCCCGCTATCAATCCCGGAATTGCTGAAACATTGCTTTTTACCTGTGGAAGCATTTTCCACGCAAAGATCAAATCAGACCGCTCTGCAAGTCCCAATGACAGTCCATTCAGAAACTTCCCACGAACATGGCCTATCAATGCGCTATAGACTTCGCTCTTAAAACCGGATGCATAACCTGCATATACAGTCAATTCCTCCGACATTTGGAGAACAGTTTCTTTAACAGCATCACGAATGGTTTCATCAGAACTATCTACCTTCAATGCATCTGCGCCGTTCGGCATTTCCGGCGCGCTGTGCACGGTTTTCCATCGTTCACCTGCAAGCTCACGCCCGATCACGCCTGCGATTTCCAGCTTTGTAATTTCAACCGTCGTCGTATCATATTTCAAACCGGCCAGAACTTCTTTCCAGTTTTTTACAGGTTCCGGTGGAGCTTCAAAGTCTCCAAGATCAAAAGGCTTGTCAACGATAATGCTTGGATCAGGCGGCGGAACGTCAATGACGTTTTCAGGTTTTAACAATTCCTGTTTTGGAGGCGGTTCAGGAAGATCTTCCGTCTCGTCAAAGAGATCATCAATTAGCACGTTTTCCCGTTTCCTGGCGTTGAAGATATCCCACAGCCATTGATGCTCCAGCTTGGGATGGTCAACAACGGCGCAAATCTGCGGCTCATCAGGGGAAATCTTTTTACCTCTTACCTGCCTTAAACCACGACCGATAACCTGCTGTCCGTAGACCTTGCTGCTGAATTTGCGGAGAAGCAGGATTACACTCACTTCAGGCACGTCCCATCCTTCTCGCAGCATCAGCACGCTGACCACTGCCTTGTAAGGATTTGCAGTCTTTTGCTCTTTCCCAAGTTCACGCGCCTTCTGACGGTCTTTCTCGTCGCTGTCTTCGGTCACGAGGAGTGTTCTGATTTTGAAGAATTTATTCAAAGTATGTGCAGCCTTTTCCGCATCCGCTTTGCAGACTGCGATCACGAACAGAATCGGTTGATACCGCCCTTTAGCGCGGCGTTCCTGCTCATCAAGACGGCGAAGGGCTATTGCCATTTGTTGCCTCATCGGCTCATCATCTGTAACCCATTGAGTAGCAGTCAGTCCGAGCCGGTCTACTTCAGCCCAGTCAATTTCTTCTACCCGTCTCTTTTCACCTGTCTTTGCATCGGTATAAGTAAGCTGAACTATCCTGATGTCCGGTTGATACACTACAGGCGTTTTGATGATGCGGTCTGCAAACGCATCGCTGACGCCGTATTCATAAATCATATTGCTATCCGGCGATCTGCCGTCTGCCCGGTCAGGCGTTGCAGTTGTATCTATACGTAGAACAATCTTTTCACGCATCCGTTTTAACGTTGCGTCATATTCTTCTGCGGGCGAGTTATGCGCTTCATCGTTGAATAAGGCGTATTCAGGACCGTTCATAAGAGCTGAAATATTGCTTTGCCCTGCTGTGTTACTGAGATAGAATTGGTGAATATTACCGAGCACAACGTCTGCGCCGAAAAGGCTCGACCAGCCTCCGCTCTTGTCCGATCCCAGTGTTGTGAGCGGGAAGTCCTCCGGGCGATTGTGTGACCAATCCGGCAATAACCCGCGATCCTTGAACACTTTGCCCTTTTCAAAATCCTCTTCCAGACGGTCTCTCACAATAAGGTTCGGACAGAGCAGCACAAACTTCTGCACCCCATGAGCGATTCGCAGCCATGCTATCAATGCAGCAATATCAGCCGTCTTGCCTCCGCCTGTCACTATGTTTAAAAGAAGTCCATTGGCCCCGATTTCTGTCTTTCCTAACACTTCATGGCAATATACAATTCTCAGGAATGCATCCCACTGATGATGCCAGAGCGTGCCGGGCTTTGGCGACTGGTCATCGTTGGGATCGCTCAGGAAGTCAATGTATTTATAAGTATCAGGTTTGACTCCGGGATAACCGTCCCTGCGCCAGTCGGAAAACTGCTGTTCATATCTTGCAAATTCGTTAAACATTAAGTTGCCTCAATCTCACCTGTCCAGATTCCTTCACCACCCATGTCATCCTGCACTTTACATGCAATGCGGAACTTCCCTGTCTTAGGGAATTCATATTGTGCCTGCAACGCGGGCTCTTTCTTTGAAGTGCGGATGAAGGAATAACCGGCTGTACTCGTAAACCGTCCATCGTAGTTAAAATCCCACTGAACATTGATAATCTTAGCTCCGGCATTCAGCACTACTGTTTCAGTCACATCGAAGATATACAGCCGGACATAATTAAACGGACATAACATATTATTTATGGTAGACTTTTCTTATCAAGGGAAAGGAGTCTACCATGCGTGCAAGAAGCTTGAGGTTGCATCCAAGAACAGAGGAGAAGTTGCGCAGGTTGAAAAGGGAAGCAGAAGTGGAGGGTGTCTATCGGGTGGCCAAGAGGATTCAAGCCATTCTTTTAAATCATCAGGGGAAGACCAGCGGCGAAATAGCCGGTTTGTTCGATGCACCGCGTTCCTGTATTTCAC
>JACRHB010000089.1 GCA_016217725.1 Nitrospirota bacterium
AGATTTGATGCCCGATATTTGCTTACGCCCATGTCCCTTCTCTCTCCCTTAGAAATATTTGAACTGCGTTAAGATTTGAAGGTGTTCTTTTATACCATAAAATATCCGACGGCTGTCAAGATGTTTTTTGGGGGGAGGGGCTTTTTCAGCGGCAGGCAATTCACCGAATTAGCCGGACAACTATTTTCAATTAATCTTCAGAAGCGCCTTCAACGCGCCTTTTCGAGACGCGTATTCAAAGGCCTTTACGCCGTTTTTCAGATTAAACCTTTTACCTACGAGAGGAAGAAGGTTTACCTTTTTTGCCTCAATCGCCTTTATCGCGGCCGGGAAGGGTCCGCACCGTGAGCCTAAAACGGAGATCTCATCTATTACGATTTTGTTCAAATCAATCTGCCTGCTTCCGGCAACGGTCGTCTTGAGGATGATTTTGCCTCTTGGTTTCACCAAAGCCAGGGCAGTTTCAATGCCCGAGGGGGAACCCGTGCAATCGACGACGATGTCGAATGATTTATTTAGAGAGGGGAACACACCCCTAACCCCTCTTGATAGAGGGGAATTAAGTCCCCCTTTGGAAAAGGGGGATGTAGGGGGATTTTTCGATGAAATCAGTTCCGTCCTAATCCCCATCCCTTCAAGGATCGACAGCTTCTCCTTATGCTTACCGACAACAACCAAATCGCAGCTTGTCGTCGAGAGAGCCTGCCCTACAAGCAAGCCGAGCTTCCCGTCTCCCAGCACGCAGACTTTATCGGAAGGGGTGATCTTAACCTGCTTAAGAATCTCGAACGCCGCTGCAAGCGGCTCGATAAATACCGCTTCCTCATCCGAAAGTGAATCAGGGATTATATGGAGATTCCTGACGGGCAGGGTTATGTATTCGGCAAATGCGCCGTCTTTATTCAGTATGCCCGGAACGGAACGGTCAGGACAATGGTTCTGCATATCTTCACGACAATAAGAGCATGCTCCGCAGCCTACATTTATCTCCCCGGAAACGCGCTTTCCAACGAGATTCGACTCACCGCATTTTTCAACAACCCCTACGAATTCATGCCCGGGCACGCCCTGAAATCCCATATATCCCTTTGTGATCTCGATATCTGTGTTGCAGATCCCGGCGTAGATAACGCGAATTAGCGCCTCATTCTCTTTCAGCTCAGGCATCGGATAATCGGTGCGGTATTGAAGTCCGTTGTTAAAGACGAGCGCTTTCAGTTGTAAATCCCCCTCACCCTAACCCTCTCCCGCAAGGGGAGAGGGAAGTTCCCTTTGCGCTTTTGCACTTCTGCACTGTTGCTCTGTTGCACTTCTTCACTCACCTCTTCCACTCCACTCTCAGCAGCTTTGTGTCCTGAGACCATTTATACCCGACCTTCCCCTGATATGCCTTATAAACGCTTTTGCCTATCCTTTGCGCAAGCTTTTCGTTTGTCGTGGTCAGCTCCATTCCGTCATCGATATCGTTTATTCCCATTATCCTCTCGAGAGGATTAAATGCTATCGCCCTCTGCTCCTCATTTTTAATCAGGTTTAATATCTCGCCCTTATGCTCTTTAAGAAATGCGCCTTTCAACGTTACTATTCCGCCGGGGAATTTATCTTTTATCTTCTGGCATGCGGGGCAAAGGATTTTATTTAGGCCCTTCCATTCGCTCATCTTTTGATACAATTCCTCGTCCATACACCATCTTTTATTCTGATATATCGCGCGGCATCTTTTACAGACTGCGGTCTCATAAGGCACGTCCTGCAAAAGGTAAGGATCTCCGCATGTATCCATGCTCTTTCTTTGCGTCGAATGAAGTTTTCTGGCGTCCATATTGACCTCCTTTGAGAAAGCTGAAAGGTTTAACGGTGATTAAAAGAAGATTCCCGGGAGAGAAATGTTCATGTCCCTCAAGACATCTTGTAATTAAAGACTTAAATTGCATGAAAAGCAAAATGAGAATTACGCTAATCTATTTATTTCCATTATATCATACGCTGGTAAGCCGGACAATAAATCCCCTCTTTCCCGACTTCATATATGAATTTGACAAACTCCTTAAGATATAAGGATTTTAATTTTCTTGTGGGCACTACATTTTCTTTATTATGTACGGGGTGCAATATCTCCGGATTTTCAGAATATCATAGATTTTTCGTGC
>JACRHB010000090.1 GCA_016217725.1 Nitrospirota bacterium
AGAATTCCCCTCTAAAAAGAGGGGTGCAGGGGTGTGTATTAAGAGGGCGTTAGAAGACATTAAAGACAGTGTTTAATAGAATAAAAATAAACACACCCCTTAATCCCCTCTTATTAGAGGGGAAGAAAAGACAGTCAATCAGAATCGGAGAATTTACCCATTTGAGATGAGAAAGAACCTAAATTTGCTTTCATCCGCACCCCTGACGTATGATATATAGCTTTCTATTTCCGGAAATTGCAGTAAAATATTTTCAGGGATTCAGAGATGAAAGGCATTATTAAAGCACTCGGGCTTGTATTCGGCGACATCGGCACAAGCCCCATATATACGCTGACCGTAGTCTTCCTCCTTCTTCAGCCGACCGCTGCTAATATCCTCGGCGTTATGTCGTTGATCGTATGGACGCTTGTGATCCTTGTCTTCCTTCAATATAACTGGCTCGCCATGGGATTAAGTATCAGGGGCGAGGGCGGAACCATCGTTCTAAAGGAAATTCTTGCGCCTTTCGTCTCGAATAAGAAAAAGACTGCTTTCATAACAATGCTGTCGTTTGTCGGGATATCGCTTCTCATAGGCGACGGAGTCTTAACCCCCGCCATCAGTATCATCAGCGCGGTTGAAGGCTCCGTTTTAATTCCGGGTCTGGAAGACACGTCGCGGGGGACGATAGTATTCATTGCAATATTGATAGCCGTTCTGCTTTTCGTCTTCCAGAGTAAGGGCACGGAAAAGGTTTCCGGCGCATTCGGGCCGGTTACGGGAGTTTGGTTTTTGTCGCTCATTTCAGTCGGGCTGGCGGCCATATCGGAAGCCCCTGAAATCCTTAAGGCGCTTAATCCTTATTATGGAATAAATTTTCTCATTGAGAACGGCTGGAAAGGCTACATAGCGCTCGGAGAGATCATACTCTGCGCAACGGGCGGCGAGGCGCTTTACGCGGACATGGGACATCTGGGCGCAAAACCCATAAGGCAGGCCTGGGCAGGCGTCTTCGTTGCGCTGGTTCTGAATTATTTCGGACAGGGCGCGTTTCTGCTGAAACATCCGGAGGCAAAAAACATCCTCTTTGAAATGGTATTTTATTACGCCGAAATATTGTATGTCCCCTTTCTTCTGCTCAGCATCAGCGCCACAATAATCGCCTCACAGGCTATGATCAGCGGAATGTTTTCGATTATTTATCAGGCGATAACGGTACGCATAATGCCTCCGCTGAAGGTCGGCTATACCTCGGTTGAAAGGAAATCCCAGATATATATCGCCTCCGTGAACTGGTTTCTGCTTGCCGCCGTCATTTTCATTATGCTGATATTCGAAGAATCAAGCCGCCTCGCCTCCGCATACGGCCTGGCCGTCACCGGCACGATGACGATTACCGGCATTATGATGACGTGGATTTTTTATCTCAAGAAAAAACCCATGCTTTCGTTATTATCATTTTTCATCACGGGGGTCGACGTGTTGTACCTCTCAGCCAACTTCTATAAGATCCCCCACGGCGGTTACTGGTCGATAATACTTGCGATGATCCCGCTTTCCATGATATTCATTTACACCCGGGGACAGAAGAGACTTTACAAGGCGATGAATTTTATGCCCTTTCAGGAATTCATCCCGAAGTTCAAGGAGGCGTATGCGACCGCTCCCAAGATAAAAGGCACCGCGCTTTTCCTTATACGTGACGTCAAAAACATCCCTTCATATATAACCCAGACCATGTTCTCTCACGGCATCATCTATGAAGACAACGTCTTTGTCTCCATAGCCGGCAGGAACGACCCCTTCGGGATCACAGGTTTTTACAGAGAGAATATGGCCTTCGGACTCCGGTCCTTCGAGATACAGTCCGGATACATGGAGGTCATAACCGTTGATGATATCCTGAGGGAGGCCGGGATAGATGAAAGAGCGGTGTATTACGGGCTGGAGGATATTTCCGCCAAGAATATTTTATGGAAGTTCTTTTCGCTGATAAAGAGGGTTTCGCCGACGTATATAAAATTCTATGAATTCCCGCCGGAAAAACTCCACGGAGTGATCACCAAGATAACGATGTAGGGACGCATGCGCTTATACGGCTTTGGATTTATGTCGCTTTTTATCATCGTACATCAATTCATCAGCCAGTGATAGGAGATCATCTATGGAACACGGTCGCTCCGGATCATAGCAGGCGACTCCCAGGCTGACCAACAGCTCATAACAGCGGCCGCCATGCTCATTGTAAAGCCGGAGGTTCTCCCGAAGATGCTTTATTATGACGTCGTTGACGTCCGGTTCCGAAGGGTCGGTTAAAAGCACTACAAATTCATCCCCCCCGATGCGGCATATCAGGTCTGACTCGCGGAAGCTCCTTTTTAATATGTTCGCGGTGTCCAGCAGCGCCTGATCCCCCATCTTGTGGCCGCATTCGTCATTGATGATCTTCAAGCCGTCCAGGTCCAGATACAGGAGATACAGGCGGCTGCTCTTTCTATGAGCGAGTTTTATCTGCTGCTCCGCCAGGGCGAAGAAGCCCCGCCGGTTAAAAAGCCCGGTCAGCTCGTCGGTGATGGCCGCAGCCCGCAGTTTTTCTTCCAATTTTCTGCGCCCGGTAATATCCTCGATCAAGACTAAATTGTATTTGAATCTCCCGTTCTGATCTCTTACCGCCGTCGCCGACAGATTCGCCCAAATGATGCCGCCGTCTTTCCTGTAATAGCGTTTCTCCGTCTTATAATAATTCCGTTTCCCTTCAACCATTTCATGAAACATTTTCAGATTTTCCTCTACGTCATCCGGGTGTGTAATATACGTAAAGCCTTTGTACAGCTCCTCATGTGTGTAGCCGAGCATGTTCTGAAAAGCAGGATTGGTCTGCAGGAGCCGGCCTTCCGAATTGGTTACGATAATGCCTATCGGAGAGGTATTGAATATGGTGCGGAAGCGCTCTTCATTCTCGCGGAGGACTTCTTCAATATGCCTGCGCTCGGTGACGTCTTTCACGACCTGGATCCCCGCTACGATCCGACCTTCTCTTTTTATGGGCGAAGCCGTGATCGTGAAAAAGGCTTCCCCTTTTTCGGTAAGCACGCTCCAATCGGACGTGTGAGTCTCGCCGTCTTTAAAGACCAGGGTCAAGGGGCATTTTTCGCATATTTGACCGAAATGAGCATATGCTTTATAACAATTTTCCCCCTCATGATTTCCAAAAATATTTTTATGCGCGGTATTCTGGTAGAAAATTTTATAGCCGGTGTCCTGTATGCTGATGCCGTCCCCAATGGCGTCGCAAAGGCCCGTGCTTACGAGGTTGTCTATGAATCGCTTTATTGACTCGAACACCTCGCCCATCTTGAATATCCTTTTTAACCATACTCCGCTGCCGCATCAAGGAGGCTGGTACAAGGAAACCGTTTAATAATTCAAGTATAGCAGAGCGGCGGCAAATATCAAGAGGCCGAGAGAAGCGCAAAAGTCCAAAAGTGCAATAGTGCAGAAGCTCTTTATTCCTTCTGAGCTTTTGAACTTTTGCTCTATTGCTCTATAAATGTATCTTTGCGTCCTCTGTGGTGAAAAAATCATTTAGCTCCGGCTTGTCAGGGTTAGGGATGGCATTATCACGTGCGGATGGTTTATAATTAAAGCACCTCGTTTTTCTTCGTGACAATTCGTGGCTAAAAAGGTTTTTTATCCATTTATGAAAAGAGGTTTTTATGAAGCGTGAAGATTTGAGAAACATCGCAATTATCGCCCATGTCGACCACGGCAAGACGACCCTTGTGGACTGCATGTTCAAGCAGGCGGGGATCTACCGCGCCAATGAAAGGGTGCAGGAAAGGGTCATGGACAGCAATGATCTTGAGAGGGAAAAAGGCATCACCATAATGGCGAAGAATACCGCCGTTGAATACAACGGGGTAAAAATAAATATCCTGGACACGCCCGGCCATGCGGATTTCGGCGGCGAGGTCGAGAGGATAATGAAGATGGTGGACGGCGTGCTGCTCCTTGTCGATTCTTCCGAGGGGCCGCTGCCGCAGACAAGGTTCGTGCTGAGAAAGGCCCTTGAGCTCAATCTTCCGCCGATCCTTGTGATAAACAAGATCGACAGGCCTGACGCGAGGATACAGGAAGTGCTGAATGAGGTCTATGACCTGTTCATCGACCTTGACGCGACGGAGGAGCAGCTTGAATTTCCCATTGTTTATACAAATGCAAAGGTGGGAATTGCAAAGTTTGATATGGATGAGGAGTCAGAGGGCCTGATGCCTTTGTTTGACGTTATTCTGAAGACGGTCCCTGCGCCGGACGGCGACGGCGGCGGCGTGCTCCAATATCTTGTTACAAATATTGATTACAACGATTACGTCGGCAGGCTTGCCATCGGAAGGATTTTTTCGGGGACGGTAAAGCTCGGCGATACCGTTGCCATGATAAACAGCAGCGGGGAGGCGTTAAAGAGAAAGATCACCACCATTTACACCTTCCAGGGACTTGAGCGCATCGACGCAAAGGAAGTGTCTGCCGGCGACATTGTGGCGCTTGCAGGCATTGAAGGGATCAACATCGGCGATACTATTACGGACGTCGAAAACCCGAAGCCGCTGCCGAGGATAAAGGTTGACGAACCGACCATTTCAATGGTCTTTTCGGTCAACACCTCTCCCTTTGCGGGTAAGGAAGGGAAATATGTAACGTCAAGAAATCTGCGTGAAAGACTCGAAAAGGAGCTCCTCTATAACGTCTCCATCAAGGTGGATTTTGAAGGCGCAGCGGATTCATTCAATGTTATGGGCCGCGGTGAACTGCAGCTTGCGATCCTCATTGAGATGATGAGGCGCGAGGGATACGAGCTTTCCGTATCAATGCCTGAGACGATCACAAAGAAGATCGACGACGTCCTGCATGAGCCGATGGAGCTGCTTGTTATTGACGTGCCTGAAGACTTTGTCGGAGTTGTAACTCAGCAGGTCGGGATGAGAAAGGGCAAGATGCAGAAGATGCAGAACAACGGAAACGGCAGGGTGAGGCTCGAATTCAAAATCCCTTCAAGGGGCCTGATCGGTTTCCGCTCCCAATTCCTGACCGACACAAGAGGCACAGGGCTTCTCAATCATTTGTTTGACGGCTATGAGCCGTGGCATGGGCACATGTCAAAGCGTCAGACCGGCACGCTCGTTGCCGACAGGGCCGGCAAATCAAACACATATGCGTTGTTCCATCTCCAGCCGAGAGGCACCTTGTTCATAAAAGAGGGCACCCCTGTTTATGAAGGAATGATCATCGGAGAGAATTCGAGGGAAAGCGATCTGGACGTCAACGTCACGAAGGAGAAGAAGCTCACCAACATGCGAGCCTCAGGGTCGGACGAAGCGCTGCTTTTGATACCTCCGAGGATATTGAACCTCGAACAGGCGCTGGAATTCATCAAGGAAGACGAGCTTGTCGAAGTAACCCCGCAGTCGGTCAGGCTCAGGAAGCGGGTCCTCGAAGCAGGTAAAAGAAAGTTAAAAGTTAAAAGTTGAAAGTGAAAAGCGTAGCGTCGGGGTTTATCCCCGACGAAAAATCGCCCCCAATAAATGAGGGCGCTACCTTTTAACTCTTAACTCTTAACTCCCACCGTATGATTTAGATCATATGACGCAAATCATTTTCAGATACAGGTAAATTTGTGTATAAAATAACATCTGAAAATTATGTGTTCGTCAAATTCAAAAAGGAGGTTTTCTCTATGAGCACCAACGCCGCAAAGAATCTTTTCATCTACGGCAGCCTTCTCTGTTTCATCGTCCTTGTGGTCCTCACCATCGATACGATGGGGAAGCTGGATCAGAGGGCGCCCGAGATCACCGAGAAGGTCGACGCCGGGAAAAAAGTATGGCACAAGTATGACTGCATCGGCTGTCATACGATTTTAGGCAACGGCTCGTATTTCGCCCCGGATATGACAAAGACCACCGAGCGGAAGCCTAAAACGTATCTCATAAAATTTCTCATCGACCCCCGCTCGATAAAGCCTGATTCCGCAATGCCGAAGCTCGGAATAACCGAGAAAGAGGCGGACGATTTGATTGAATTCTTAGTGTGGATTTCAAAGGTGGACACCAACGGCTGGCCCCCGAAGCCCATACTTGCCGTCGCTGCGACCTCCAGAGCGGCAAGTCCCGGACAGATGATCTTCCAGAAATACGACTGCTCCGCATGTCATCAGATTCAGGGCCTGGGAGGCGCTGCGGGTCCCGAGCTTACTCATGCGGGCTCAAAGCAGCCTGACGCCGAATGGCACGTAAGACATCTTAAAGACCCTGCTTCGACAGTAAAGAATTCCGCGATGCCGGATTTCGCGCATCTTTCCAATGAGGAATTGAATGCCCTGGCGGAATATTTGGTTACACTAAAATAACTTGGTTGCCACGAATATACACGAATAAACACGAAGATGAAAAAGTGAGATTCGAGACAATTCGTGATAATTCGTGGCTGAATAATTTAAATCATTTACGGAGGTAAAAATGCGATACCAAAGTCACAAGATAGCGTTAAACTTTTACACGGCCGCCGTGCTGTTGTTCCTGGTTCAGGTCGCCGTCGGCATCATCGCGGCGCTGCAGTTCATATGGCCTGATTTCTTCATTCTCAACTTCAACACCATAAGGACGCTCCATATCAATGCGCTCGTCGTATGGCTGCTTCTGGGCATGATGGGAGCGACGTATTACGTAGTAACTGAAGAATCGGAGACGGAGCTGTGGAGCATCCCTCTGGCGCAATTCCAGTTTTGGGCCACGGTTCTTGCAGTAGGCGCGGTGGTGGTCGGCTACATTGTAATGGGGCTGAATCCGCAGGCCAACATGGAAGTCTTCGGCACGCGGCTTTTAAACGAAGGGAGGGAATATATCGAGGCCCCGAGGTGGGCGGATATTCTCATTGTCGTGTCGGTGCTGCTGTTTTTATTCAACAGCCTCATGACGGTCTTGAAAACCAAAAAGTTTACAGCCGTGCAGGGAGTGCTTTTAGGCGGTCTGACCTTTCTTGCGCTCATGTACATCCCCGGAATGTTCTATACAAAGAGCATGGTGAAAGACCAGTTCTGGTGGTGGTGGGTGGTGCATCTTTGGGTTGAAGGCTCCTGGGAATTGATCGCAGCGGCTTTATTGGCATTCATGCTGCACAAACTGCTCGGCGCGGATGTAAAGGTGCTGGCAAAATGGATGTACATTGAGACCGGGCTTGTGCTCTTCACGGGCATACTCGGACTCGGACACCACTACTACTGGATAGGCACGCCGGAATACTGGCTGTGGGTCGGAGGGATCTTCAGCTCGCTTGAGCCTATCCCTCTGCTGGTGATGGTATGGGACGCCTTCAGGACCACGCGCGAGACGCGCGGGGTCGTTCAGAACAAGGTGGGATTGTACTACACGGTGGCGCACGCGATCTTCAACTTTGTCGGCGCGGGTCTCTGGGGCGTCGTACACACCATTCCGCAGGTGAACAAATGGACGCACGGCACGCAGATAACCACGGCGCACGGGCACCTCGCATTTTACGGCGCATACGTGCTCCTTATACTGTCCATGATGTACGTTACGCTTCCATTGATAAGAGGCGCAAAAGACTTCAATCAGTCCAGAGGCTATCAGGCCTTCTGGTGGATGACGATCTCGATGGTCTTTATCGTAATAACGATCACCGGCGCCGGGATGGTGCAGGCCTATCTTGAGCGCCTGCTCGGACTTGATTACGTAACGGTGAAGGCGGATTACAATCTCTGGTTCTGGATCTTCAGGGCGATATTCGGCGTGGGGTTCCTTATCGGCGCGGCGATAATCGTCAAAGACTATTTTACGATCGGTAAAGAAAAAGCGGCTGCCGTAAGCGGCGCTGCCGAAAGGGCCTAAATAATTTTCTTTTCCTTCCCCAAAAAAGGGCGGGTTGATTACCCGCCCTTACCCTCCTCTTTGGCGTAGTGCAACAGTGCAAAAGTACAAAAGTACAGCAGCGCAGCTCAGACGCACTCTTTGTTCAACACCGTTTCGGGGAGTGGCCTGCAGTCTTTTATCATTGCGATATCTTGCAGCGCGTGTAAATGCTCCGCTTCCACAGGCTGAGGCAGAACGCCTGTCCCGGCCCTTGCGAGACCCCATACGACCACCGAGCATCCCGCGGCTATAAAGCATAAGACGCCTGCGAAGACAAACGCCATAATATACTGATGCGTTGCGTCATAGAGCACGCCCCCGACTACGGGGCCGAGGATGCCTGCCACGCCGTATGCAGTGAAGATCCAGCCGTAATTTACACCGAGGTTTTTGGTGCCGAAATAGTCTGCGGTTGCCGACGGAAATAGGGCGAAGATCCCTCCGAAGTTAAGCCCCACCCACGCTGAAGCGATGAAGACGGCCGCGTGCGATTCAACGCTCACAAGCATCATAAAAGCCATGCCCTGTGCAAGGAACATGACCATCATGGCGCGGGGGCGGTCAATGAAGTCGCTCACCTTGCCCCAGAATATACGGCCTAATGCATTGAAGATGGCAAGGATGCCTATGGGTTCGACAAAGCGTCCGAAGGCGCCCATCCATTCAGGGGCAAAGGTTTTCCCCTTGAGAATAGTCCCCATTAAAGGGTTCCACTGCCCGATAGCCATCAACCCTGAAGTCGCCCCGAAGATGAACGTGAGCCAGAGCATGCAGGAAAGAGGCGTATCGAGCATCTCTCTCCAGCATACGTCATCGGCGGTCTTGTTTTTGACGCTGCTTGAATTCCAATCAGCCGGCTGCCAGCCGGTCGGCGGATTGCATAAAAGCGAAGCCCCGAAGATTACGAAGACGGCGCTTGTAACTCCATGCAGTATGAAAAACGTCTTCCAGCCGATCCCGAATCCGCTCCCCTTCGATATACCGAGAGCGACCAGCAATATCTGTGACAACCCCATCGCCTCTCCGCCTGTCCCCGGCTGCTGTAAAAGTATGGATGCCGGACCTGCAAAAAAGAGCGCCCCGGCCCCGAAGCCCGCAACGGACAGTCCGGTGATCAATCCCTTTTTATCAGGGAACCACTTTACCGCCGCCGCTATGGGACAGACGTATGCGAAGCCGATCCCTGCGCCGCCGATAATGCCGTAGGTAAGATAAAGCGCCCACGGGCGGCTTTGATCCACCAATATCGAGCCGAGAAGGAATGAGACGCCTAACAGGATGCCCCCGATAGAGGCGACCTTGCGTGGGCCGATCTTGTCCTGCAAGCGGCCTGCCGGGATCATAACAATTGCAAACGTCAGCAGGGCGAAGGAAAACGCCCACTGGGTCGTGGTGCGGCTCCACCCGAATTCCGCCTCGAGCGGCTTTACAAAAACACTGAAGGCGTAAACAGTGCCTAATATTATCTGAACAATCAGCGCCCCGGTTAAGACAGTCCATCGGCTCTTACTTTTATCTTCATTCATGCCCGTGTCTCCTTTATGAATTTATTTGGTCTGTTTATAAACTCAACATTAAGCCGTCATTCCCGCAGTCTTTTAAGCGGGAATCCAGTGTTTTTAATGTCTTCTGGATTCCCGTTTTCACGGGAATGACGAACAAACAGAGTTTGCAGTCAGCAGGGGCGGGGTTGTCCCGCGCCTACGAAACTATTCGGGCGGTTCCGGATTAATCTTTAATTTGACCTTGACAAAATAATCTCTATCAAGAGGGGATCGGGTGGGATGAGGATGCCCGTATGGAAAACCTTCATAAGGTGGTCTGCAACAGTCGTTTTTTGATTTTACCCGGTGTTACAATAGCGAATCTTGCGTCGCATGTACTTGGGTTAAGCACAAAGAGACTCAGGGAAGATTGGCAAAAGCGGTATGGAGCAGGTGATGGAGTTCCTGGGACTGAAACCATATGGCGGGGGTTGCAACGACTTGATGATCTGACTGAAATGTGGAAAATCATCATGAACAGCCTTTCACCCCCGCTGAAAATCCCCCCAGTGTCCAGCAAGACTTATGGGTAATGATCAGTTTGCCAAAGAGGGAGAAATATTTCAAAACCTCTCCGAAATCACGGCATCGCACTCTGGACATTTTCGCTAATGAGATTCTTGACCCCGTTCAGTATGATATGATTTATTCAATCAAGTACGCCAATGAGAAGGGGCCGATCCCATGCGAGAATACAAGTCGGAAACGATCAAGCTGCCTGAGCCAAAATATGATGGTGATATATCCATTGAAGAAGCCTTACTTAAAAGAAGGTCGGTCAGGAGTTTTAAAGACAGCCCGCTGACAATTGCTGAAGTTTCACAGCTTCTCCGGGCTGCACAGGGAATCACAAGTCCAAGGGGGCTCAGGACAGCGCCTTCCGCAGGGGCGCTCTATCCGCTTGAAGTTTATGTTGCTGCAGGAAACGTGGATGACCTCCCGGACGGAGTTTACAGGTACAGCCCGCATAAGCACGAATTAGTGAGGGTCGCCGAGGGCGACAAAAGAATGGAATTGTGCGACGCCGCCCTCGGTCAGACGTCTGTCAGGAACGCCTCGGCGGTTATAGTTTTTTCTGCTGTGTTTGAACGAACAACCGTGAAGTACGGCGATAGAGGCATGCAGTATGTATACATCGAAACCGGTCATGCGGCACAGAATGTTTTTCTGCAAACGGTTCCGTTGAAGCTTGGAACAGTAGTTATCGGGGCTTTTTATGATGATAAGGTGAAAAAAGTTTTAAAGATGTCTGACAGGGAACAGCCGCTTTATACCCTTCGGGGCCAGGCTTGACATTCAGGAAGTATCTTTGACTATATTTCATTGCAATTAAATATAGTCTTGACTATTTTTCAGTGATATGTAAAATGGTTATATGCATAACCGCAGCTTTTATATCAAGATATGGCAGGAGCTCGCTGCTGAAAAAAACATGATCTTTATTGCCGGCCCGCGTCAGGCCGGCAAAACTACCCTCTCCAAACTTATCGCACGCTCTTATGTAAACAATTATTATTTCAATTGGGACATTGCGGAGCACCGGACACTCTTTTTCTCAAATCCTGCCTTTTTTGAAGGTATCAAAAGAAAGGATTCTTCAACTCCTCTGATCATCCTTGATGAGATCCACAAGTACAAGGGCTGGAAAAACTATCTGAAGGGCATATACGATCAATTTCACGAAGATTATAAATTTATTGTTTCAGGCAGCGGCCGGCTTGATATTTATCAGAAAGGCGGCGACTCTCTGGCAGGACGTTACTATATGTTCCATTTATTCCCTTTCACCATAGCTGAGCTGGGGAACAGAAATATCCCGATAGAGGTCTTTCTCAAAGATCCCTTGCGCATCAGTATGGAGCATGCAAAGAAGAATAAAGAAATCTGGGACATGCTTTCAGGCCTCAGCGGCTTCCCTGAACCATATCTGTCGGGAAAGGCAACAACATACCGACGCTGGTCCAATACCTATTCGCATCAGTTAATCCGGGAGGATATTAGGGATATAGTTGATATAAAATCCATTGCGGATGTGGAGACGCTTTATTTATTGTTGCCTTCAAAAATCGGCAGTCCTCTTTCGGTTCAATCACTCGCAAATGACCTGAAGATATCATATAACACGGTCAGGAGCCGGCTTGATGTGTTTGAGAGATTCTTTCTTGTCTTCAGTATTCCGACATGGACGGGAAAGATAGCGCGCGCCATTCAGAAGGAGAGGAAGGTTTACCTTTGGGACGCTCCAAGAATAAAGGACCCGTCTGCACGCTTTGAAAACATGATTGCCATGGATCTATACAGGGCGGTCACATTATGGAATGATATGGGATACGGGGATTTCTCTCTGCATTTTATAAAGAACAAGGAAAAGCAGGAAGTCGATTTTTTAATTGCAAACGGCAGAGAGCCGTTTCTTCTGATTGAAGCAAAATTCGCTGATGAACAGCCGTCGAAATCCCTGCAGATTTTCCAGCGTGCATTGAATATTCCAGCCGTGCAATTGACAAATAAGGGAGACAGTTACAAGCTGTCGTCAAATGACAGGAATAAGCTCCTCATAGCTCCGGCATATCAATGGCTTTCACAATTGCCATGAAGACCGGCTCCTTCACTACCGGCAGAAGGAACATCTCAACAAGATGACCATAGAAAACGCATAATTGCATCTGCCAAAGGGAGGGGTTTTGTAAATAATGTTGTTATTACAGCTTGAACGTTTGAAGGCCTTCTTTGATTTCGGCTGCAAGCTTTTCGATTTCTTTATCCCCCGTTCCCTTTTTAACAGCTGCTTCGAGCTCTTCTGCTGATCTCCTGATCGTTTCTATTTTTTGCCTCAGGTTTTCCAGGGTTTCATTTACGGCATCCGCCAGGTCGCCGACTTCATCGCCTTTTCTCAATTTGAATCTTACGGTAAGATCCCCTTTGCTGACCTTTTCCCTCATATCCCGTTCGATCCTAAATAAGGGCCCGGCTACCTTGAGCGGCAGAAAAAGGGCGATTGCCGCCGACAGGACAATGACGCATATAAGAGACAGAATAACGGCGGGTCGCAAAAGGTCAAGGAAGTTCCGCGCATGTATATGGAATTGACGATAACTATCATTGATCTCCCTGTTGCTGTAAAAATAAAAAACTGCCGCCATAACACCTACCGCCAGGACGGATATAAAAAAGACTTTAATAAAAAGTCTCAACTGCAGTCGTGTATTAACGGAATAATTTATAATTTTTCTCCTGTATTTCATATCAAAGAACCTCCTTTTGAAATTCCCTATTAATGAAAATAGGGTTTATCAATAACCTTATTAATGAAAATAGGGTTTATCAATAACCTCCTATATGGCACTTCACGCACATGTCTTTTTTAAAATCGAGTCTGGCGAAAAACGCCCTGTTCCCTCCGTGCGGGAAATGACAGGTAACGCAAGTCACAAGCCCTCCTTCAATCGTGGGGAGGTCTTCAGGGGTCTTGAGTTTATTTCCATGCGCTTTAACGCCGACCGGGTGGGACGCATCCGGCGGGTGGCATTTGTAGCATACGTCTATCGTCGAGAATCTCGAAGGCACAAGACCGTAACCGTGTTTGTCGTCGGTTTTGTGACCCTCCCTGCCCGACACCTTTACCTCGCAAGGCTTGTTTACGGATATCCTCAAGTAATATCCCCTGGGCCCTTCCGTTTTAAAAACTTTGACATAATCTATAATCGGTTTTGCGTCTTCACCTTCTTTGTCGCCGATGGAAAAATTTTCAAACGTATCGAGAAAGTATTCCCTGGATTTGAGCATGTTCCCTTCGAGGTCCCTGGAGATGACGTTAAAACGATACCTTTCTTTATTTTTTAAACCCGTTAACGCAACCTTATGTCTTTTACTGAAAGTATTGTCGGCTGTAAATCTGCTCACGGACTTGTCTTTTGTATATTCAATCTCGGAAGTCGCAAAGTTGTCGGTTTCCCAGGAGATAACGGCCTGAGCAAACATCCCTTTCTTGACTTCCTCTATCTTTATTCCCGACAACTGGCGCAGGACCAGGGTCTTGCCCTGGTATCTCCACACTTCTTCCGGGACGATATTTACATCGACGGTTTCGCTGCTTCTCATCTCGGGATCCGCAGCCTTCACCGTTAACTGATATTTTTTGTCTTCGGGGATATTGTCCAGGTATAGAATATTTTCTCCCTGCATAACCGAGAATCTCACAGTCGCTTTTGTGCCGTCATTTGCGTTATCGTATGAATATTGCAGGATATGACATAACTCGCATTTATCCCTGGCAACGTTGTGCTGGTAGTGATTGGAGGCGGCTTCAATATATATCTTTTCGTGACATGCGATACATTCGGAATACTTTCTATCCTGCCCTAATGCAGCAGGTCCAAAACTTAGGATTAATATTATTAAAGGAATGCGAAGTAATAATTCGATCATAATTAGTAAGCCTCGATAATTGAGATTATTAATAAAAGCTACTTAATAATAATTTTAAGAACCGCCGTCAGTATTCACAGCTAAATGTCTTTCTCAGACGTCCCCCCTTTCTATGAGGGTTTTAAGATGTAAAATTCTTTTTAAGTTAATTCTTATTCGGCACAGCCTTAAGAATTCTTTAGTAAATTTATTGAGTCCTAAAAAAAGTTGGTTTTAAAATCGATCGACCTTAGGTTAATATAAAATTATGAGCCGTTTTTTTAGTGCGAAGCTGGTTCCCGTTCTTTCTTTTATACTCGGTTGCTCTCTTTCAACGTTTTCCGTCGCCTCAGATTTGAAATCTGCCGGCGGCCCTGAAACTCTTCAGGGTCAGACTCCCGGATTTGAAGCTCCTCTTAAAAAAGCGGCGGCTCTCATCAATGAACGCTCATATAATAAAGCGGAAAATATCCTGCTTGACGTCATAGGAAAAAACCTTCCGGAGAAAGACAGAGCGTTTTTTTTGCTCGGCAGGCTTTATAAAGAAGAAGGGGCGATTGAAAAGGCGGAAAGCTATTTTATAAAAGCTGCGGAGGCTTATCCGCTTCTAAGAGACTATGCCCTTCAAGCGCTTACGGATATGTACCTGCATGCTGAAAAATATGAAAAGATTCCCGGTATCGCGAGGCAGATCAAGAACAGCCTTTTACTGCAATATGCGAGGCAGTCCGAGATAAAGGCCTTGCTCGCATTGAATAAGAAAAAAGAGGCCGCAGAGGCGTTTTCAGGATACATTGAGGATTACCCGTCCGACTGGGATCATAAATTAACCTTCGCCGTCCTTTTGAAAAACGACGGCAGGAGCGGCGAAGCGGCCCGCCTTCTAAAGGAGATATACATTAACGCCGTACCCGTGTCAAACAGCGCGCTGAAAGAATTAAAGAGCCTGAAGGCGGATACTTTTACGAAGGATGAAATCTTAACGCGCGCCGGCAGGCTTTTTGAGAAGGACAACTTCCAGAGAGCGGAAACCGAATATCAGGCGGCCCTCAAGCTTGCGGATGATCCGGAGAGGGATAAAATCAGGTTTTCGGTCGCCATGTGCCGGTTCAGGTTAAAGCAATATACGAAAGCCTCCCAAAGCTTTGGCTCGCTTAAGACGCCTGAGGCGATGCACTTGCAGGCGCAGGCGCTGTACAGGATGGATGATAGAGAGGGTTTTGAAAAGGTCAGGAGGGAATTTGAAAAAACTTTTCCCGGCGACGACAGGCTGGCGCTTTTACTGATAATGGAGGGTGAAGATTTCAGAAGACAGGGCGACTTCGATAGGGCTGGAAAAAGCTTCAAGGAAGTTTTAAAAGGCTTCCCTTCAAAGTCTGAGGACGCTTTATGGGGAATGGGCTGGATGAATTACGTCTCCGGCAATTACGCGGGCGCCCTGCATTATTTTTCTCAACTTGCGGCATATGACAAGAGTGATAATTATTACAAGTACCTGTATTGGAAGGGCAGGAGCGGGGAAAGGGTCAATGAAGAATGCCTGAAACAGCAGGCGCCCCTGCAATTCAACGACAAAGCGGGATGTGACCCCAGGGGCAAAGACTTTTTTACCGGGCTTCCCGCCGACGGGAGCTTTTACGGCTATCTCATAAAGATGCGCTCATCTGAAAATGCGCCTCCCGACAAGCTCGAGATCTCAAGACCTAAAAGGCCTGAAGGGGAAGTTTATGAAAGGATAGAGGCGTTGGCTCTCTTAGGGATGCGCGACGAGGCGGTAAATGAAATAATCGACCGTATAAAGCGCATCAGGAAAAAAGAAGACGTCCTGTATCTCGGCGGCATCGCAATGGAGTTAGGCGAGTACAGGAAGGTGATCGCCTTCGCGGAAAAGGAGCAGGATTTGGAATTCCTCCCTTACTCATACCCTTTCGGCTTCGGGGAAGTCATAGAAGAAGCTGCTTATTCGCGTGACGTGGACAAATATCTTGTAGCCGCCGTAATCAGGGAAGAGAGCCGTTTTGACCCTAAGGCCGTTTCATGGGCGGGCGCAATGGGGCTTATGCAGCTTATGCCCGCTACCGCCTACAGACTTAAAAAAGACATAAGTCTGCGGGTAAAAGACCGCTCGGAGATTCATGACGTGAATAAGAACATACTCCTCGGAACGCACTATTTGTCAAAGCTCATCAGGGAGTTTAAAAACGTCCCTCTTGCGCTTGCCGCCTACAATGCAGGGGAAAACGCCTTGAAGAGATGGATGGCTAAATATAACAAGGACGATCTGATCGAATTCATCGAGAACATACCCTATAAAGAGACAAGGCTGTATGTCAAAAAGGTTCTCAAAAGCTACTGGCGCTACCGCACGATAAACGGTCTGCCGGTCGAGGGGTCTCAAATAGCTGCACAGGGAAAACTGTAGATATCCTGCAGTGTCTTTCGGCAGACATGGAAGCCTGTAACCATTGGAATTGCCTTGAACAACAGCGCTGATTTAGGATATTATTTCAAAGTTCATGATTAACCCGGGAAAATGCATTTAAAACGCCGCAGAGCACAGAAGGGGAAAAGACCCCGTGTATAACCTCATAAGCTTCGCAGGAATCTTTATCCTGATGGCTGTTGCGTGGTCGCTCTCCGCAAATCGAAAGGTCGTAAACTGGCGCGTTATCATCTGGGGGACGATCATACAACTTGTTTTTGCGCTCTTCATATTCGTCGTCCCTGCCGGGTCAAAGATATTCCTTCTCATCAATGACGCCCTGGTAAAGGTGATTGACGTTGCAGGCGCAGGCACAAGATTCATCTTCGGCAGGCTCGCCCTTCCCCCGGGGACAAAAGATGAATGGGGCGGGGAATCGCTCGGATTCATCTTCGCATTTCAGGCCTTGCCCACGATAATATTTTTTGCCAGCTTAATGGGCATTCTCTATTACGTCGGATTCATGCCGTGGCTTATCGGGATATTTGCAAGAACATTTACGAAGCTGATGAGAATAAGCGGCGCCGAATCTTTGTGCGCGGCAAGCGAGATCTTCGTAGGCATTGAATCGTCAACCGCCATCCGGCCGTATCTTGAAAAAATGACCCTCTCGGAATTCTGCACGGTGCTTACCGCCGGAATGGCGACCGTTGCCTCAAGCGTGCTGGCGATCTATATTTTAATTCTCCAAAAAGAGTTCCCGACAATAGCCGGGCATCTTGTGTCTGCGTCATTCCTTACTGCGCCTGCCGCAATAGTGATGTCGAAGATCCTTTTGCCTGAGACCGGACAGCCTGAGACCCTCGGATTGCACGTCAAGCCTTTTCAGGAAAAGGAATCCTCATTTATCGAAGCCTCCATAAACGGCGCAACCGCCGGAACGAAATTGGCTGTCGGCGTTGTAACGCTGCTCGTTGCATTCCTCGGCCTTGTGGCTCTGGCGGATTTTATCTTTGCAGGGGCGGGAGTAAAATTAAATGCCCTGCTCGGGCTCAATATGGATTGGTCATTAAAAGGACTCCTGGGGTACGTATTCTATCCGTTCACTCTCGTGATAGGCGTGCCCCCGTCAGACGCCGTTGAAATATCAAAATTGATAGGCGAACGCGTCATTCTCACGGAGACAAAATCCTATATGGATCTCGCAGCGCTTATTGAAAAAGGCGCACTGCACGACCCGCGCTCTGCATTCCTTGCAATATATGCCCTCTGCGGATTTGCGCATGTCGCATCCCTTGCAATATTCGTCGGCGGGGTGTCGGCTCTTGTCCCGTCAAGAACGGCTGACCTCTCAAAAGTAGGCCCCCGTGCGCTCCTTGCGGCTACATTGGCAACACTGATGGCAGCGGCGGTTGCAGGGACGTTCTTTTCGGGAAGCTCGATATTGTTGGGGAAATGAAAACATCTCATGAGTAACAGCTACCTGTTTGTACGGGTAAATGAATGAGGTCGGCCTCTTGCCTTGTTTCAGTACGTGATGAGTAGCCGGTCTTCCACGAATTCATCGTCCAGGGAATCACCTTCACGCTGAAAGCGGCGCAACATTGATCTCCCACAAGATATGAATATCTCTCTTTCAAAAAGACCATCCGGTAAATGTAATTGACATACAACACTGCCGGATTTCTTCTTTCCATCAAGACTTAAAGCGACGTTAACGCCTCGTTCCTTGGCATCAGAAATACAAAGCATGAGGCGGTTCAAAGAGAAGTCCTGCCCCCCGTATAATATAGTTTGACTATGCTTGTACGGAGGATCACAGTAGACTAAATCGCCTTCTTGAGCCATGTTTATCGTGGTCTCAAAATCTTGACAAAGAAAAGTTGTATTTCTTGTCCTTGTGTGCCAACGTTGCAGCTTTTCGAGAAATGCTGAAGGTGATATGGGATCATGAACGCCGCATGGAGTAGACATGTAACCGTCTGACTTGCGGAAACGTACAACCCCGCCATAACAGCTACGGCTAAGAAACAACAAGTCAGCCCCGTTGGGGCAGGCGTTGTAAGAGGACTTAATAAGCTCGTATCCAAATGGACGAGGTTTAGAATAAAAAACCTTGTAACGTTCTTCATACCACTGAAGGACTTTGTCGGGATCCTTCTGTAGTGTGATCCAAATTTCCATCAGGGGTGGGAAGACATCGGCTCCAACAGCATTTGGAGGGCACAAAGTAGCAAGGACGGCGCCGCTTCCCAAAAACGGTTCATAATAAGTTTTAAATGCTGCCGGGAAAAAAGAGGCTATCTCATGAGCAAACCGTTGCTTATTCCCGATCCACTTCAAAAGCTGAACTCTAAATGGATGGACACGACGAAACTCCGTGTCGAAAAACAAATCAAGTGTGTTTTCCTTCAAAAGCATAAAAAAAGCATATCCCGATTTGGGATATTTGTCAAGTGTATCCTAAAATAGGATATTGTGTTGTCCGACCGTTATTCAACCGAGAATGAGAAATTGCGGTTGCTCTTAAAAGAGTATCGCAAGATGTCCGGCCTGACACAAGGGGAATTAGCCATGCGCCTGGAAGTGCCGCAGTCATGGGTGAGTAAAGTCGAGTCGGGAGAAAGAGTCTTGTCTTTTGTCGAAGTTCTGGAAGTGTGCTCAGCCTTGGGAATTTCTTTCCGGAAATTGGCGACACAATTCAAGCAGGGGGAAAATGAAGGCAAATAATGAATTTCTGAATCTCCCTAAATCGTTTTGGGCCGCTATAAGGACAATTGGGCAAGCGTGTGGTTACACCGAACGCAGCACGGGACAAATCAAGATTCCCAAGATTGAGGAAATTGAAGCAGCCTTTGAGTCGCTTTCCTTAGATAAAACGAAATTACGTAACACTAATGGGGCGCTCTCGGAGTACTCTTCTCAAATTATTTCATACTGCGACTACCGGGCCGATGTTTTGAATACATTTGTTGAGCCTCATTTAATGGACGTAAAAAGGGCAAAGGCTGAGTTTGTAAGATTGAAAAGTAAACTTAAACCAAAATGTCCTCTGCCTATGAATAAGCAGAAGGGGAAAAAGAGGTCTCCCAATTATTTTACTGGAATTATTAACATGCTTATCGAAACCGGTATAGGCGACCTGCCGTGTGAATATGATCCAAGAGTACTAACAACCGTTACTAAAGATGGACTGCCTGTTCGTACACTCGCAAGAAGGATCGATGGAGCCTTCCCCGGCGCTGTCAATCCTATAGCTGTCTGGGAAATTAAAGAATACTATTACACAACTACCTTCGGCAGTCGAGTCGCCGATGGCGTATATGAAACGCTCTTGGACGGCATGGAATTTGAAGAACTGCGACGAAGTGAAAATCATAATGTCCTGCACTACCTTATGGTGGATGCACATTACACCTGGTGGGACTGCGGCCGCTCTTATTTATGCCGCATTATAGACATGTTGAATATGGGTTATGTTGATGAAGTTTTCTTCGGATATGAGGTTGTCGAAGCATTACCCGCAGCAGTTGCAGACTGGACTAAAAAGCTTTAAAGCTATCTAATACCTTAAGGTATTAGATAGCATGGAAAGGGTGATTTTTTCTTTAGCTGATCTTTCAGAAATTAACAAGAAAACCATACAACTTTTTTCTGCGGTTGGATCAACCCAGGATCGCTTCATCTGAGTAATTTCAGAAGATGGGAAATACATACGACGTCATCATTATCGGCGGGGGGCCTGCCGGCTCCACTGCCGGATATATTCTGGGCAAAGCCGGGCTGAAGGTATTGATAATCGACAAGAGCAAATTCCCGCGACACAAGCTTTGTGCAGGCTGCATTACGCATAAGACGACCAGGCTTCTTGAGCGCGTCTTCGGGGAGACTGTTGCAGACCTCAAAGGCAGGGATGTCATTAATTATGCATCCGACCGCTATGAAATCTACTATAAAGATAAACTACTGACGGGGAAAAATCTGAACGCCTCCTTCCATTTTGTCGAGCGATATAAATATGATAATTTCCTCCTCAGAAAAGCGGAGGACGCCGGGGCCGGTGTAATCGAGGGGGAAGGTGTTTTATCGATTGATCCGTCAAATAATGAAATCCTTACCTCTTCAGGCAAGACCTTTACTGCAAAATTTCTGCTCGGCGCTGACGGGATAAACAGCGTCGTGAGGCGGCAATTCCCCGAATATCTTTTTGATCAGAAGGCGTGGCGGCAAAACCTTGCCACCGGTCTGGAGATATTCATCAATCGCCCCGATATGGAAAACCTCAGCCACCCGTCGCTTTATTTTGATTTTGTCAATTATGGGTACGCATGGGCGTTTCCCAACAGGGACAAAATAATAGTCGGGATAGGCGGACTTGTACAAAAGAACAGGAGACAGTTCATGCCGGCATTCAATAAGTTCTTAGCTGCTTTAAATCTCGGCGCGCTCACGACAAACAATGTAAAGGGCTTTATTTTCCCATACGGCAATTTCCTGCTCAACCCTGTCTATAAAAACATATTCCTCGTAGGAGACGCCGCCGGGTTTGCCGACCCGTTATTGGGAGAAGGCATCTTCTACGCGCAGAGAAGCGCGGAGCTTGCTTCACAGTCGATTGTTGAGGCGATGAAAGGGAACAACGGTCAGGCCGAAGCTCAAAAAGCGGCCGGCGAAAAATATTTGCAATTACTGCATGAACATATATACCCGGAGCTGGTC
Organism: Nitrospirota bacterium; assembly: GCA_016217725.1. GTDB lineage: Bacteria > Nitrospirota > Thermodesulfovibrionia > UBA6902 > UBA6902 > SURF-23. Next base: position 21,000 of record JACRHB010000090.1, read on the forward strand.
TACGCCGGGAAGATCAGAGACTTCATCTTTACCCGCCTGAATAAATTCCACTATCTGCCGTTAAAGATAATAATGAACATGCTCGGCACAAAACCCGGAGAAGCAGTGCACGGAATCAGGTCGTACAGGTGGCTGAGGAAAAACAGTGACGAGAACGGAGTGGGGGGGGTCGCGTCTACAGTTTTTACATTTTTTGAAAAGTGTAGCCGCGACCCCATTTGACTTCATCACTTCTTCCCAGCCCTCACCTCATCCTTTATCCGTTTCACGTGTCCCCTGCCGAGACCTTTGACCTCGCAGCCGAGCTCAAAGTATCTGCGGATCTTGTTGTCATCGAGTATGCCGAAGCAGTCGATCACTGCAAAGGTGTCGCCGACCATTTTGAAAACCTCGTCGGGATCAAGGCTCAGGTAGTGTTTGTGGCGCACGGCGAAAATGATTGCGTCCGCGCCTTTGAACGCCTTTTTCAGGTCGCTTTCCATTTTTAAGTTCTTGAGCTTTTCCTGGTTGCGGAAAAACCTTGCGTGGCTGTATCCCTTTTTCGGGTAAGTGTCCTGCTGCTCGAATTCCCACCAGTGGGTGAGATACGGGTCGTGAACCCGCATTTCCGCGCCCATTTCGGTCAGCCTCCTTACGATCAGCTCCGAGCCGCTGTACCTGGTGTCGCCGACGTCCTCCCTGTATGAGGCCCCGAGCAAAAGTATATCCGCCGCCGCAATAGGTCTGCTCATGTTCCTCAGCGCATCCCTTGTAAGCTGCCCCACGTGCAGGGCGCGGGTGTCGTTTATGTTTATTGCGAGAGGGGTGATCTTGAAGATGTCGTCTTCAAAGCCGTGAATATGCTTGTAGGCCCAGACGCCGAGACCTCCGTCTTTTGGCAGGCAGTAGCCTCCGATGCCGGGGCCGGGGAATATGATGTTGCTGTGAGTGGGGCGCATTTTTATCGTATTGATGACCTTTATCAGGTCCACGCCGTTGCGCTCTGCAAAGAGGCTCCATTCGTCAAGAAAGGCAAGTATTGTCGCGCGGTAGCTGTTCTCGATGACCTTTGCGGTTTCCGATTCAATGGGTTTGTCGAGCACCGCGAGAGGATAATCTTTTGTGTTAAGCACGTCATTGAGGAATTTAACGACCCTGACGCGTGCCTTCCTGTTGACGCCGCTGCAAACCCGCCAGAAATCCCGGATGCTTGCCACATAATCTTTCCCGGGCATTACTCTTTCAAAGCTGTGCGCAAGCAGCGGGTCGGATTTGATCCCCCTGCGCTGGAAAACCTTCTTCATTATCGGGTAGGCTATCTGCTCGGTCGTACCCGGGGCCACGGTCGTTTCGATCAGAACAAGTGCATCGGGAGAGATGTGCTCTGCCATAATTGCAAGGGATTCTTCAAGCGGAGACATATCCGCGCGTCCGTCATGCACGTCCCCAAGAGATTCTTTTAAATAATCGCACTGAATATCGACCACGACGACGTCGGCGAGAGAAAGGGCTTCATATGTGAAAGTGGCGGTGAGCGTCTTTTTATCCAGCACGCATTTTTCAATCATCGGCGCAAGCTCCTTATCTTCGGATACGACCGGAGATATTCCTCTGTTGAGAACCGGGATCTTCCAGTAGCTCCTCACGCTCGGCCTCTGCATGCCCATGACGAATTTATTCGGCTGCCCTTTCTTATCAACTGTGTCCGCGATAACCGCAGCCATCGCAACCCCGACAAAGCCGACTCCCATTACCACGACGATCTCCCTGTTCAACTGTTTCTGTTTTTCCGCTTCCTTTTTCAGCCGGCTGAATTCCTTCTTGTACGCTTCCGGCTTCGGCAATGGAAATTTCTCCCCGTCGGGACTGATTGAATATTCAATGCTCATGAATTCATTCTCCTTTAATTGTTCTCTGTTTAACTGACGTATGCACAAAGTTATTATAATGGCTGATAAAATTTTTTTGAATCAATCGGGCGAGGCAACGCCTCGCCCCTGCAAATGTAGGGGCGGGTTTTAAACCCGCCCCTACTATATCCCCCACCGCCAGTAAGCGATCACAAACAATACACAAAACACGATCGCCAGGTTCATGTAAGCTATGAAGTAGAAGGCCTTCTGCGCAAAACTTTTGGGCGGCGCGAGTGAGGCGTCTAATGATCCGATTTTTCCGAGCGCTTCAAGTTTATCCTCTCCGTGCGGAGCCTTTGAAAGCGCTCCGGTGAGATCATTACCGGACAGATGCTTCATGTGAACGCCGTTTTTCCACAGCTTCAGCCCGGTGACGTCATACACGTTTCCTTTATATGCGATATATGACGGTCTTCCTTCTTTCCCGTCAAAGCCTGAAAGCGTCAACGGATCAAAAACACCGCTCTTTGGGAAGGCAGCATTTATTATCCCTTTTTTAAGTTTAGGCCCCACAAAAAATACTACAAAGATCGCTGTGGAGACCATTAATATATAAAAACCGATTTTGGTAGAAAGCAGCAGTCCCCACTGACTTTCATACAGCACGTTAAGACCTCTTATTTTCGATATCGTAAGCAGAAGACCGGTAACGCCGACAACGGCCATTGATACCATTCCAAGTGCAACCTCCCCCTTCGGCAATCCCCTGGCTGCATATCCGGGCCTTAAAATAAGATGCACGTAAAGTATGGTCCCGAACCACAGGAATGCAGCCACGATATGGAGCGCCCCGATAAAAAACCGCACGGATTTCTTGATGGGGCCGAGCACCCTGAAGCCGCCGGAAGGCGGCCATACATATCCTGAGGCCGAATATTCAAGGCCCTTATTTGACAGGTCTCCGCCTTCTTCTTCCAGATGGCAGATCTTGCAGCCCTGCTTCGTCTTTTCCGCATACTCGGGGATTGAATAGGATAAGGATGCAAAAAGTGTAAATGCAGCGGCAAGCGTAAATATGAGGGGAATATTTTTTCTCGGATTTCTTATCGTTGTCATTATAAAAACAATTTGCCGTTGATTGCTATAGGTCAAATTTTAGCATAATCAAACAATTTTCTTATGAGATGTGACGCCGGATATGGGCGCTTCATGAAGCTCCTTTTATATGCTGCACTTTTGCAACCTGCATGATTTATGTTATATTTTTATGCGATGGATAAAAAACTCATTGACGAATCCAGGAAATATTTAATGAACACCTACAACCGCGCTCCCATTGTCCTGCGGAAAGGGAGGGGGATGAAGGTGTGGGACACAACAGGCAAAGAATACCTCGATTTTATCGGGGGCGTCGCCGTAAATTGTCTCGGACACTGTCATCCCAAGGTTGTGGTTGCCATTCAAAAACAGGCGCAAAGACTGATTCATGTCTCAAACCTGTACCACATTGAGCCGCAGATCAAACTTGCAAAGCTGCTGGTGGAGCACTCCTTCGCGGACAAGGCCTTTTTCTGTAATTCAGGCGCTGAGGCGATTGAAGGCGCGATCAAGCTTGCGAGAAAATATTCAAAGGAGCACGGTTCTTCGAATAAATACGAGATGATAACCGCCGTCGGCTCATTTCACGGCAGGACCCTGGCGGCGCTCAGCGCCACGGGACAGGAGAAATTCCAGAAGGGTTTTGAGCCGCTGGTCCCGGGATTTAAATATGTTCCCTTCAATGATACCGACGCCCTCAAGAAAGCCATTACGACTGATACATGTGCAGTAATGCTTGAGCCGATACAGGGTGAAGGCGGCATAAAGATGCCTTCCGAAGATTATTTAAAGAATGTCCGTGAGATATGTAATGAGAACAAATTGCTGCTCATCTTTGACGAAATTCAGACCGGCATGGGAAGGACCGGAAAGCTTTTTGCATATGAGCATTTTAATATAGAACCGGATATCATGACCCTCGCCAAAGGACTTGGCGGAGGCTTCCCGATAGGCGCGCTGCTCGCAAAAGAATCTGTAGCTTCGTCATTTCAACCGGGCACGCATGCCTCAACCTTCGGCGGGAATCCCCTTGCCTGCGCTGCGGCAACGGCGGCAATCGAAACGCTGCTTGAAGACGGTTTTATCCTCGACAACTGCCGCCGCATTGGAAAGTATTTCAGGGACGGCCTCGAAAGGCTGAAAGGGGACTTCCCTTCCTTCATAATTGAAGTGAGGGGGCTGGGACTTATGCTCGGGATGGAGCTTACAAAAGCCGGCGGGCCGATAGTCGATGCATGTCAGTCGAGGGGAATGCTCATAAACTGTACGAGCGGGAACGTGCTGAGATTCACGCCCCCGCTGATTGTCGTCGAAAAGGAAATCGATCACCTGATTGATATGCTTGAAGATATTTTCGGCAGGCAGTTGTAAACATATTCACCGCAGAGAACATAGAGTGAAGCAGTTGAGAAGATGAGAAGTTAAGATTTCTTATCCCGACTTCTTGACCTCTCAACTTCTTATCTTCTATCTGTCTCTGTGCCCTCTGTGGCAACTTATTTTTTTAAAGAAAGAGGACGGACATGAAAAAAGATTTTCTAACATTACTGGATTTGACATCTAAGGAGCTGCATGCTCTCCTCAAAAGAGCGGCAGAGCTGAAATCAGGGAAGGACGCCTCAGCCTGTCCTTTAATAGGAAAGAGCCTCGGGCTTCTGTTTAATAAGACCTCAACAAGGACCAGGATATCTTTCCAAACGGGCATATATCAGCTTGGCGCGCAGGCGATATACATAAACACGCAAGAGCTTCAGCTCGGCAGGGGAGAAACGATCGAGGATACCGCAAAGGTGCTTTCAAGATACCTCCATGGGATCGTGATCAGGACCTATGATCACGATATGATCGTAAAGCTTGCGCAAAATTCCACGATCCCCATAATAAACGGTCTCACGGACCTCCACCATCCTTGTCAGGCGCTTGCAGACGTATTGACGATCCGGGAAAAAAAGGGCCGGCTCAAAGACATCCGCATGGCATATATCGGCGACGGGAACAACGTTGCCAACTCATTGATAGAAGCTGCGGGATTAACGGGTATCGACCTTGTCCTTGCATGTCCGCATGGATATGAGCCTGATAAAGCGATTTATGAAAATGCACGTTCAAAAGGCGCAAAGGTGAAAATCCTTGCAAACCCTGATGAAGCGGCAAAAGATGCCGACGTGCTTTACACGGACGTGTGGATCAGCATGGGTCAGGAAAAAGAGGTGGAGAGAAAGAAAAAGAAATTCGCCGCCTATCAGATAAACAGCAGACTCGTATCCCTTGCAAAACCGGACGCAATCGTAATGCACTGTCTCCCCGCGCACAGGGGCGAAGAGATAACCGACGAGGTGTTAGACTCACCGCAGAGCGTCGTCATCGACGAAGCGGAAAACAGGCTGCACACGCAGAAGGCGCTGCTTGAGATGCTGGTGAGGTAGAGCCCCGGAGAAAAAACAAAGCCCCGGAAGACTCCGGGTCTTCCGGGGCTGATGAATAGTCAGCCGTCGCTTATCTCTCCAAATCCCTTTCAGGCACGAACTTGTAGCCGCTGAATACGGAGCTTGCAAGGCCGTTTTTTTCATGCGGGTCCATATACCACGTCGTATAAAGATGGAGAGGGACAAAAGACAGTATCAAGTACATAATTAAATGGTGATACAGCCGGATTGTCGGGAGCTCCATTATGCCGCGAAGCCATCCGCCTAACAGCGTCCAGATCAGCCCGGAGTGGTTTACGGAGTACAGGGCGAATCCGGAGATTATCTCGAAGAGGAACGTCAGGAACAGGAGAAAGTAAGTGAACGACGCCAATGCGGTGTGGCCGATGGTATAAGGAGGCTCCTTCCTGAGAAAGATATAGAACTTGAGGGCGTCCATAAATTCCTTTTTCTTCTCCGGCGAGGTCGGGAAGCATTCCCTCCAGGATGCGAATTTATTGCCCATAAAAGCCCAATAGATCCTGATGATCACTCCCATCAGGAAGATATAGGCGACAACGAAGTGAAGAAACCTCATCCACCCCATCACGTACTGTTTTGAGGAATAGGCGTGAATAAAGGGATATCCTATGTAATATCCCGTTATCGAAAGGGCGAGGATGGAAAGGGCATTGCACCAGTGAGTGAGTCTTACGGGGAATTCCCATGCATAAACTCTTATTCTCTGCATCGTGCCGTGTATGATCTTTTCTTTCATGGCCATCCTCCTTTCTTATTTCACCCTTATCCTTGTAACCTCTTTGCCTTCGGGATCGACCACATGAACGGCGCATGCCATACAGGGATCGAATGAGTGTACCGTCCTGAGGATCTCAACGGGCTGCTCAATGTTCGCCACCGGCGTTCCTATCAGCGCCTCTTCATACGGGCCCCTCTGGTTTTGCGCGTCTCTCGGGGAGCCGTTCCAGGTGCCGGGAACTACGCACTGGTAGTTTTCTATCTTGCCGTCTTTGATCTTTACCCAGTGTCCCAGGGAGCCTCTCGGCGCTTCGTAGAAACCGTATCCCTGCGCCTCTTTCGGCCACGTGGAGGGGTCCCATTTCTCGCCGTTGTGGATCTTGAGATCGCCTTTTTTCATGTTCTCTGCGAGCTGGCCGATCCATACGGGTAGCATCTCCGCCGTAATCAGGGTCTCTATGCCCCTTGCGGCAACCCTTCCGAGCGTTGAGAACAGTGCCGCAGGACCGACGCCCAGCGCGGCAAGCACGCTGTTTACCACTTCCTGTACTCTCTTGTGTCCGGAGGCGTATGCGACGAGCATTCTCGAAAGAGGACCTACCTCCATCGCTTTGTCATCATAGCGGGGCGCTTTGAGCCATGAATACTTCTCGTCGGTATTCAGGTATTCATAGGGCGGATTCGGTCCCGTGTATTTGTAATTGGTCTCGCCGTCCCACGGGTGCCTTGATTTGTCGTCGCCTCCTGAATATTCATACCAGGAATGAGTTACATATTCCGTGACCTTGGTATGGTCCACCGGATGGACCGTGGACAGATCCCTGTTGAGGATTATCCCGCGCGGCAAAAAGGTGTTGGCTGTATTGCTTTCGCTGTCATTCGGGAACTGGCCGTAAGAAAGGAAGTTCCCGACGCCGCCGCCGTAGCCCGCCCAGTCTTTATAGAAGGATGCGACCGCCAAAAGGTCGGGGATATAGACCTTCTCGACAAAATCATGGGCCTTCTTTGAAACCTTCTGCATAAAGGCGATACTTCCTGCATTCAATGCATTCTGGCTGCCGGGGTCTACGGGGATGGACATGCCGCCCGCTAAGTATGTTTGGGCGTGGGGGTTCTTGGCGCCAAGCAGCGCCTGCATCTTTATGACTTCCCTCTGCCAGTCCAGGGCCTCAAGGTAATGCGCGACTGCCATCAGATTGGCCTCAGCAGGCAGTTTGTATGCAGGATGCCCCCAATAAGCGTTGCCGAACAACCCGAGCTGACCGCTTGCAACAAAGGCCTTTACCTTGTCCTGAACGCCTGTGAAATAATCCGCGCTCGACTTGGGCCAGTCTGATATGGACTGCGCAAGCGCAGACGTTTTTGCAGGATCGGCCTTCAAGGCGCTGACGATATCCACCCAGTCAAGCGCGTGGAGATGGTAGAAGTGTATGACGTGGTCCTGTACGTACTGTATCCCCGAAATAAGGTTCCTTATGATCCTTGCGTTTTCAGGGATTGTGATGCCTAATGCGTTTTCGACCGCTCTCACCGAGGCGGTTGCGTGAACCGTTGTTCAGACGCCTCATATCCGCTGCGTAAAGAGCCAGGCGTCTCTCGGATCCCTCCCTTTCAGGATAATTTCGATCCCCCGGAACATAGTGCTTGAGCTCCAGGCGTCAACTACTTTTCCGCCTTCGACCTTTGCCTCGATCCTGAGATGTCCTTCAATCCTCGTGATCGGATCAATAACTAATTTTGCCATGCAATCACCTCCTATGATTTTTTTTAGCCACGAATTCACACGAATCTTCACGAATTGCTTTTGTTTTTTCTATTCGTGTTATTCGTGTTGATTCGCGGCTGATATTCATTCTTCCTTCCTGGGCGATATGGCCCTGCCGAT
>JACRHB010000091.1 GCA_016217725.1 Nitrospirota bacterium
ACAGTTTAAGGCTGTCCCATTGTGCTGTTTTTTAATAAATTAAAAAACAGCGTATTTAAAAAGCTTGACACTTTACATAACAGGTCACAGAGAGAGACTTGAAAAATCTTTAAAAAGTATCCTGTTGTTCTTCTCTGTACCATCTGTGGTGAGAAAAATATTTTGGTTCCGGCTTGTCCGGTTTAGGTTTAAACGTTCCACGTGGAACATATGAATTGACTATTTTTAATATGTATGATACGGTTAATGAATTGAATTATCGAAAGACAAAAATGCTTATTTTGGGAATAGATACATCCTGTGACGATACGGCGGCTTCTGTTGTAGAAGACGGTTGCAGGATTATTTCAAATATTGTTTCCAATCAAAATGAAATCCATAAAAAATATGGCGGAATAGTCCCTGAGCTTGCTTCAAGAAGGCATATTGAAATGATATGGCCTGTGGTTGATGAGGCCCTCAGTCGGGCAAAAGCAGGATTTAAAGATATTTCAGCAATTGCTGTGAGCCACGGGCCCGGGCTTATTGGCTCGCTTCTTGTCGGGGTCTGCTTTGCCAAGTCATTATCGTTTGTGAACAATATTCCTCTTGTTTCTGTCAATCACCTTGAAGGGCATATATTTTCAATATTTCTTGAGAGAAAACCCGAATTCCCCTTTCTTGCCCTTGTAGTATCCGGCGGGCATACAAGCATTTACATTGTAGAAGGTGTTGGGCAATATGTTGAACTCGGAAGGACAAGGGATGATGCAGCGGGAGAGGCATATGATAAGGTGGCAAAACTTCTTGGCTTCGGGTATCCCGGAGGACCTATTATTGATGCCCTATCATCAAGCGGAAATCCGGAAGCCATGCTCTTTCCAAAAGCTGCTTTACATGGAAGTTTTGACTTCAGCTTCAGCGGATTAAAGACCGCCGTACTTAATCACATCAAGAAAAACCCGGAATTGAAGAAACAGGATATAGCCGCGAGCTTTCAATCGGCCGTTGTAGAAATCCTGGTGAAAAAGACAATAGAAACTGCCAAGACAAAAGGGATTAAAAGATTAGTACTCTCAGGAGGAGTCTCTGCAAACAGCGCCCTGCGAAACTATGTAATGCAAAAAGCTTGTGAAGAAAATTTGGAGGCTTATCTTCCATCCCTGTATTTATGCACCGATAATGCCGCAATGATCGCAGCAGCCGGATATTATCATTTTATAAATGGTGAACGAGCGGATTTTACTTTAAACCCAAAGGCTTATCTCCCTCTTGGATCAGCCGACGGCTGACCGTATCAAGGCTATCACGTACAGTGCTTTTTAAGATGCGTCCCGTAGTTGGAAAGCCCGTAAAGGATTTCTTTGCAAAACGGGCATGTAAATTGTCTGAGCTTCAGTTTACGCGTCTGTTTTTCGATAAAACCTTTTAACCGCTTTGAGTTGTTCTCGTCGCTTTTGGTAAGACCTTCATTTGCACTTTTCATCTGTAATATATCTCCTTAACCTATAAAGAATAAAAATAGCCACGAATGAGCACGAATGAGCACGAAGTAAAAAATAAGTTCGTGTAACTTCGTGCAGATTCACGGCTAACTTTTTCATTTTATTATCAATAGTAAAATTACGGCAGATTATCCGGATTTCTTTAACTCTCCTGATCTTAAGTTTGACCAGATAAACAATATAATCCCGATAGTCAGGGCTGAGTCCGCGACATTGAATGCCGGCCAGTGCCATTTCCCGACATAAACATCTATAAAGTCAATAACGTTACCGAGTCTTACTCTATCAATTAAATTCCCTATCGCGCCGCCGAGGATAAGCGGAAGGGAATAAATCTCCTTCCCTCTTACGAATTTTAAGGTGTATATAATTATAAGTGTTATTGCAATAATAGAGATACCGATAAAAATCTTATTGCCGAGGTTGGCAAAAAGTCCGAAGGCAGCCCCCTTATTTTCAACATGCACTATCCTTAAAAACGGTAATACATTAATGCTCTCAAAAGGCGAGACGCTTTCAACGATAATTTTTTTTGTCAAGTAATCAAAAAATATCACCGTAAAAGATATAAGAAAAATAATCAAGGGCTTCCTCACTTGGCTATCACTTCGCAGCATTTTTTGCACAATTCAGGGAATTTCTCATTTTTACGTACAGTTACATCCCAATTCCAGCACCTCTGGCATTTATTGCCTTCAGCTTTTTCGATTATGATAGCAAGGTCTTTAAGCTCCGGGCTTCGGTAGGCCGCTTCAGGGATATTTTCGTCCTTTATTAGCTCAGCGGAAGAAACTATGAACAGGGTCGGCAGAAAGTTTTTGTATTCATTAAGGCTGCGGTATAGTTGGTCCCCGACATATAAAACCACCCTGGCTTCAAGCGCATTGCCGATAAACTTTTCCTGTCGTTTTATCTCAAGAGCCTTATTTACTTCATCCCGGATTTTTGACAGATTTTCCCATTTCCCTTCCAGGTCGCTATCGATCAAACCGGGATTGACCCTAGGGAATGCAGATAAAAAGACACTATCTTCTTTCTTACCGGGGATGTGCCGCCAAATCTCTTCCGCCGTAAAAGAGAGGATTGGGGCAAGCATTTTAGTCAATGAAATCAATATGTTATATAACACAACCTGGGCCGCCCTTCTTCCCCTTGAATCCGATTTGAACGTATACAGCCTGTCCTTGAGAATGTCGAGATAGAAAGAGCTCATATCAATCACGCAGAATTGGTATATGGAATGATAGACTTCGTGAAATGCAAAGGTCTCATAGGCATTGCTGACCTTTTTGATGAGACCCTGGAGTCTGCTCAGGGCATATCTGTCTATCTCGAGGAAATCTTCCCTGCGGAATTTATCCAAATCCGCAATTGACGGATCGAGATCATTTATATTGCCGAGCAGAAATCTGCACGTATTCCGTATCTTCCTGTATGCCTCAACGAGGCGGGCGATGATCTCATTTGAAATCCTCATGTCCTCCCTGTAGTCGGCGGATGAGGTCCACAGTCTCAGTATCTCTGCTCCATGTTTTTTCGTTATTTCTTGAGGAGATATGACATTTCCTAGGGACTTCGACATCTTTTTGCCCTGGCCGTCAACAACAAATCCGTGTGTCAATACAGCTTGATACGGAGCCCTGTTCCTCGTGCCGACCGATGTGAGGAGAGAGCTTTGGAACCATCCCCGATGCTGATCGCTGCCCTCAAGATAAAGGTCAGCGGGGCTTGACAGCCTTTGATCGGCTTCCATAACAGCAGCGTGACTTACGCCCGAATCAAACCATACGTCAAGGATATCCATTTCCTTTGAAAACTCCTGAGAGCCGCACCTGGAACACTTGTAACCTTCGGGAAGGAGCCCGGCTTCTGTCTTTTCAAACCATACATCCGCCCCGGCTTTTGCGACTTCCTGTTCAATCCTGTCCATGACTCTCTTATCATTTATGAAGTCCTTACATTTTTTACATTGGAATAGTGCGATAGGCACACCCCATGACCGTTGTCTGGAAATACACCAGTCAGGCCTGTTCTCAACCATTCCATAAATCCTGTCCATGCCCCATTGCGGGATCCACGCCGTCTTCTTAATCTCCTCAAGCGCCTGCGCCCTCAAGCTGTTTTTTTCCATCGAGATAAACCACTGCTCCGTGGCCCTGAAAAGGACGGGCCTTTTGCATCTCCAACAATGAGGATAGGAATGAGTAATATTTTCAGGCGAACCCAATATGGCATGCAACTCCTTGAGTTTATTGATTATTCCCTGATTTGCCTTAAAGACATTATGCCCGGCGAAACCTTCTACCTCATCGGTGAAATTACCCTTTTTATCCACAGGCGCATATACATCGAGTCCGTATTTTAAACCCATTTCATAGTCTTCTTCACCATGTCCTGGCGCAGTGTGAACTACTCCGGTACCCTGCTCCAGGGTTACATGCTCTCCGAGTATTGTTTTAACTTCTCTGTCAATCCAGGGATGTCTGCACACAATACCTTCTATTTCTGCGCCTGACCATCCTCCTGCGGTGATTGTGTAATCGTTTTCTTTATACCCTATTTTCTCCATGCAATCTTTAATCAAATCCTGCGCAAGAATCAATTCGCCGTCAGGCGTTTGAACGATCCGATAGATAAACTTCGGATGCAATGCTAAGGCTAAATTTGCAGGAAGCGTCCAGGGAGTTGTGGTCCAGATAACAAAGTGTGTGCCCTTTGCAGGGTCAGGTGTAAATTTACCTTTTGGATTTTTGACCCTGAACTTAACATATATTGAAGGCGATTCTTTATCCGCGTATTCGACCTCGGCTTCTGCAAGTGCCGTGACGCAAGTCGGACACCAGTGGACGGGTTTCTTGCCTTTATATACATAACCCCTTTGCACAAAGGTATTGAACTCTCTTACAATGGAGGCTTCATAGGAAAAAGCCATGGTAATGTACGAATCCGCCCAATCGCCGAAAACGCCGAGCCTCTTGAATTCTTCCCTCTGTATATCGAGAAATTTCGAGGCGTATGCCCTGCACAATTTCCTCTTCTCGATTACAGAGGCGCCTTCCTTTTTCGCCCCGAGATTCTTATCAACCTGATGCTCTATCGGCAAGCCGTGACAGTCCCAGCCGGGGACATATGGGGAATAATAACCTCTCATGGATTTGTACTTGACGATCATATCTTTCAGAATTTTATTTAGGGCGTGTCCCAAATGTATATTGCCGTTTGCATACGGCGGCCCGTCATGCAGAATATAGCTTTTTTTTCTGTCCTTTTTCTGCATTTCCCGGTAAATCTGCTTCTGTTCCCAAAAGGCAAGCAGTTCAATCTCTTTCTGCGCAAGATTGGCCTTCATCGGGAAAGCGGTGTTGGGAAGATTTAAGGTATTCTTGTAGTCAGTAGTCATAGTTATTGATAAACCGGCAATAGAAATTTATTATAAACTATTTTGTGTCTTAGTTAGATATTGAATCCTCCACTGAGCTTTTCAGGAAGGCATTCAATCGAAAAACAATATTTAACACCATTAAGAGGATTGTGTCAAGAAGCGCCCGGCTCTGAAAAAAAAGGGCGTTAAACTTGTCGTCCGATTTTGTTAACATATTTGAATTATGCTCAGAGTATTTATCAGAAGGGCTGATTATGATTACAAAACGCTGAAGCCGGTGTTTTTTGAGCTCATGGATTCCACCGCGGGTGATATGATCAGGAAGAACAGCCGCGTAGTGATTAAACCGAACCTCCTCGCCCCGGCCCCGCCGGAAAAGGCGATTGTCACGCATCCGTTAATTGTAAAAGCTGCTGTCGAATACGTCCTTTACAAAAACGCCAAACCCGTTGTCTCCGACAGCCCTGCCGTCGGCTCCTTTGAAAAGATTTTAAAAGAGAGCGGCATAAGAGGCGTGCTTGAAGGGCTGAAGGTTGAATTCAGGGAATTCAAGACGTCGGTAACCGTCGACGCCGGCGAGCCTTTCAGGAAGATAGATATTGCTGAGGACGCCTTAACCGCGGACTTTCTCATAAATTTGCCGAAATTAAAGACCCATGCGCAGATGCTGCTGACGCTCGGCATAAAGAATCTGTTCGGCTGTATCGTCGGCCTGAAAAAACCCGAATGGCACTTCAGGGCGGGGGTCGATAGGGACATGTTTGCGCGGCTTCTGGTTAAGGTTTATCAGACGGTCAAACCGTCTGTTACCATCATTGACGGCGTCCTTGCTATGCAGGGAGAGGGGCCGGGGAAAAGCGGCAAGCCGAAACATATCGGCGTGCTTCTTGGAAGCAGGGACACGGCTGCTTTGGATATTGCGGTATGCAAAATGCTGAGCATCGCGCCGGACAGGCTCCTGACCAACAAATTCGCCTTAGAGCAGGGGCTTACTACCGAAGAAATCACCATCGACGGCGAGCTGCCTGAAATAAGGGAATTTAAATTCCCGGAGATAACGCCCCTTGTCTTCGGACCGAAGAGGCTTCACGGTCTTATGCGCAGGCATCTTTTGCAAAGACCGCAATGCGACGACCCCTTATGCAAGCTGTGCGGCGAATGCTGGAGCTATTGTCCTGCTGAAGCTATTAAGCGCGGGAACAAAAGAATCCATTTTGACTATGAAAAATGCATCAGGTGTTACTGCTGTATCGAAGTATGTCCGCACGGCGCATTGAGCGCAAAAGAAACTTTGCCAGGGAAGGTTACACGGAGGCTGCTGAAGATGTAGTTTGAAAAGTGATGGAGTTATGGAGTGAAGAAGTCAGGAAGCTTCTCCATCACTTCATGCCTTCCTGACTTCTTTCCTTCTTTATCGGTATTTTTTCCGTAACACCGGCCATTTCAATGACCGGCACTTGCGGGGCGTTGTCGCCGAGCAGGGTTTTTGCAAGCTCCTGCGAGGCGCTTCTGTATTTCAGCGTCACTTCAACGTTCAGGGGAGAAACCGCGTCACCCGGTATATGGAAGGCATAGCTTTCGATAAGATAACCCTTCGGCGGTATCCTGTGGTCATAGAGTATCCTGTCGGCAAGGGCGACGTTCAGGACTGCGCCTTTTTCATTGCCGAGCTTTGTGTGATAAATAACTGCGTTCGGATCGATATCGCCTTTCACATCAAGGTCGCCCGATCTTAACAATGTCTTGCCTTTTGCATCGGTGATATTCACAGCGAGCCACATCTGCCTTACCTCTGTGAGGCCTGTAGGCAAATAATGTCCGGCCCCAGAATTAATAACCTTGACCCGTATATGCGACAGCTCGTTTTTAGTGTATGAACTTTCTTTTATAATTTCCAAATCGGCTGCGTTTTGAAGACGCTCCACAGCCATCTCCGCATGTATTGCACTTCCAAGGACTTTTGTAATTATCGCATTGCCGCCGACAAAATAGTGCGTCCAGACGTGCTCTCTTACGGGCCCCATTTCACATACCTTGCCGGGATTGTCGGGCCGTTGGGTCTTCCCAGTTGCAGGGACCCACGGCCTCTGCCTCATGTGGCAGTCCTGACAGTGGACCGTTGTTTTCGGATTTCCGGTGTTGTAGGGGCTGTTTTTCCATTCGTTGTACGTTTGCTCAATAGGTATGTGATTGCCGGCATGCGAGACGTTGTGGCAAAGCCCGCAGAAATCCGACTTCGTATGCAGCTCGGAATATTTTGTCGGATGATATGGCGAGTCCGCGTCCTTTAAGGGTCCGAGCATGGTTGAAGGCTCGTCCTCGCCGCCTCCGGGTTTTACCTCATATCCCGCGTCACCGAGGTGTTTGACCTCGCTGATGTTATGACACCAGTTGCAGAAAATGCCCTGTGCGGGGAGCTCCGCAAGCCGGTCATAATCCTCGGCAGGCGAGGTGATGGAGCCTGAACGGAAGCCGAGCGGTGTGTGGCATTTTACACACGCCTTCATTTCCATGATCTGGTCGTCGGTGGTCACTTCTTTAAAGAACAGCTTTGTAGCCGCACGCCAGAGGGGGTCGGCAAACGCCTTGCTGTGCATGGAGCCTTTCCACTGCCTGAAGATCGCGGGATGACATTCGGCGCACACCTCCGGTTTTATGAACTGCTCCAGCCGCACCTTGTTAAAATTAAAAAGCGCCTCATCCGGCGTCTTTTCAGTATCTTCTTTTTCGACCGCTGCGGTCTTCATAGGCTCCCTTCCGGCGAGAAATACAGCAATTTCTTCCGCTTCTTTCACCGGGATCACGCCCCCGGAGTAATTGGACATCCTCAGGGTCGTCTTCTTCCATTCTTCAAGGGTCTTGCTTTTTATCAACGCCCGCTCAAGGGGATGGCATTTATCGCACCTGCTTTCAAATAGTTGTCTGCCGTTATCGGAAGAAGCAAAGGCGCCGGATGTGAAGAAGGCGGCGACGATTAAAAGGATGGGGGTTGAACGCCTCATAACTACAATGAATCGACGATTAATTGAAACGGCATACCTTATCTTGCAAAACAAATCGTTACGGTTCATATATTTTTTATTTAGCATAGTTCCCGCGTTTTGACAACGGGTTGGAATTATGAAAGCATGATTTTCTGGTGGCGGTGGCTGGACTCGAACCAGCGACACTACGGATATGAGCCGTATGCTCTAACCGACTGAGCTACACCGCCGAAGAAGCGAACTTCAAATTAACAGAATTCAGCTTTCAAAGTCAATGCTTCCCCTCTTTGAAAAAGAGGGGTTAGGGGAGATTTTATAGAATGAATTAAAAAATCCCCCTTGCCCCCCTTTGCCAAAGGGGGGGACCCATCTGGCTCAGCGCAGTAAGCATACTGCAGAAGCACCTTACCCTTTTAAATTTTAAACTTTGTTACAATATCGTATGTCCAAAACCAGGCTCCTGTATCAATGCCAGAGCTGCGGGTACGCGAGCCCGAAATGGCTCGGCAAGTGCCCGGACTGCGGGGCGTGGAACAGCTTCGTGGAAGAAGAGCGCGTTGCAAAAGTCAAAAGCCAGAAAACCGCGCAGCCCGTAGCGCTGTCGGAAGTAACGTCCTCATCCGACAGCAGATACTCCACTGAGATCAGGGAGCTCGACAGGACGCTCGGCGGGGGGGTTGTAATGGGTTCGGTAGTGCTGGTAGGCGGGGACCCGGGGATAGGGAAATCCACAATTATCCTCCAGGCGCTCAAAGGGCTTGCAAAACTCGGCAAGGTCCTTTATGTTTCGGGCGAAGAGTCGCCGGAGCAGGTAAAGCTGAGGGCCGAACGGCTCAATATCGCATCCGAAAGGATCATCCTCCTTCCCGAGACGTCGCTTGAAGGAATAATCACCGTGGCGCAGGAGATCAATCCGCAGGTGATAGTCATAGATTCCATTCAGACGATCTTCTCCCTTGAGCTAACTTCCGCCCCCGGCTCGGTGAGCCAGATAAGGGAGTGTGCGACAAAGCTGATGTTCCTTGCAAAAAAACATGCCGTCCCTCTTTTTATCATAGGCCACGTCACAAAGGAAGGCGCCATTGCGGGGCCGAAGGTGCTGGAGCATATCGTGGACACGGTGCTTTATTTTGAAGGCGACAGGGGCAGCCCTTTCAGGATCATTCGCGCCGTGAAAAACAGGTTCGGTCCCGCCAATGAAATAGGCGTGTTCGAGATGCTGGAATCCGGGTTGAAAGAAGTGGACAATCCTTCGCAGCTTTTTCTGTCGGAGAGACCTCTGGACGTCTCTGGCTCTGTCGTCACCGTCAGCATGGAAGGAACAAGACCCTTGCTGGTTGAGATCCAGGCGCTTGTCACCGCGTCAAACTTCGGGGTTCCGAGGAGGACGTCTTTAGGCGCGGATTACAACAGGATCAACCTCCTCATCGCGGTCCTTGAAAAACGCATCGGCATGCATCTGGGCGGCATGGACATCTTTGTAAACGTAGTGGGCGGCCTGAGGCTAGACGAGCCCGCAATCGATATGGGCATAATAGCGGCCGTCGCTTCATCCTTCAAGAACAATGTAATAGCGCCCGGGACTTTTACCTTCGGCGAAGTGGGGCTGTCAGGCGAGGTAAGGGCTATCGGACAGGCGGAGACGAGGATCAAAGAGGCCGCAAAATTAGGTTTTAAAAAAGGCATTGTCCCATTCAGCAACGCCCAGAGACTGGAAGGCAATGGCATTGAGATCATAGGGGTAAAAAATGTTGAAGAAGCCGTTGAGATACTTTTTTACTAAGTGGGAAGTAAGAAGTGAGAAGTGGGAAGTGAAGAAATTAAAAATTTCCAAACCCTTACTTCTCACTTTTTCTTTCTTACTTCTCACTTCTTCTTTCTTCACCGGCTGCGCCGCCAAAACGGCCCCGCCGCCTCAATACATGGAGCAAGAGCTTTCGCTCGAAGACGTTATCAAGGAAGCAGGCGATGATATTGAAGTATTAAAGGCGATTGCGGAGATCAGGATAGAAAAGAACAACGAGCCGCAGGACTTTATCAATGCATCCATACTTGTTAAAAAACCGGACTGGGTGCATATGCGGATATATAAACTCGGCATGCTCGTAAGGGATTTCGTAGTCAAAGACGGAGCGCTGCATGTGCTTGCGGGGCCAAGCGATATGAAAATGAAAGGCGTTGCCGACGAATTTTTCAACTCCATCTTCTGGTGGGAGAATCTGGACGGCGCATCCATGAACGGAGAAGAAGAATACATTATAAAGACAGTGGACCGGGAGATCCATCTGGACAGGGCTACTTTATTGCCGGTCAGACAAGAAATTACGGCATTCAACAAGGGGATACACATAAGATATGATGAACCCCGGGACAATGAAGGCTTCTGGTATCAGTCAAGCCTGGAGATCTACATGGACGACTTAAAATTTACTGTGAAGCTCGAGAAGCTGATCAAAAATCCGGTGCTTACTGAATATGATTTCAGGACGCCCTATTAATCCCTCCCCTGCAATTCCATCTACGTCCCGGGTTTATAATTTTTCTCGATCTCCTCAAATATGCTCTTTAATATGCGGCAGCTCATTCTTATCTCGTCCGCCAAATGTCATTTCCGACAACCTGTATCCCTTCACAGTTACGGGTGGATTTAAAGGTCCACCTCTTTGAAAAAGAGGGGTTGGGGAGATTTTAATAAGTAGTTTCCCCTTCCTCCCTTCCGAACTTTTTACCCTTTCCTGCTTTCGCCTGCGTGCATATTTTTTTTATTGCCTTAGCGGGATAGGAAAATGTATAATTTTAAAACAAAAATAACATTATCATAATCATATCGGAGGGGATGTTTATCCGATCTCTCATTGCCGGATACAGAGGTTAATGATTTTCTTTTCGCACATCCTGTTCAGACAGTTGACTGGACAAAGGCAGAAACATTAAAAACCCGGGTATAAATTATGATAGAAGACTACACTAAAACAATTGATGAGATAGTCAGGAGAATAACCGAAAAAATCAGGCCCTTAAAGGTAATACTTTTCGGCTCTTATGCATACGGCAGTCCTACTAAAGACAGCGATATCGACCTCCTTATAATAAAAGAAAGCTCCCTGCCGAGGCGTCACCGTACAAAAGAGGTAAGGCGTATCCTCAGGGGGATGAAGGTTGCCGTAGATATAATCGTCTATACGCCGGAGGAAATAAAAAAATGGGAAGGGATTGACACTGCGTTTATTACCGGCGTGCTTTAAAAAGGCAAAGTCTTATATGGATAACCAGGACAAGAAGAAAATAAGTTGTATTATAATTGAGTAGCAGGAGGTGAACTATATGAAGGTACGGATAGTAATTGAGCCGGATGAGGATGTCTATGTGGCATATTGTCCTGAATTGCCAGGCTGTGTGACATATGGTAAAACAGAGGATGAGGCTCGTAAAAATATTATGGAAGCTATTGAATTGTATTTAAGACCTTCAAAAGAAGAACTATCAAAAGACGCAAAGGTTTTCGAGGTTGCTGTTTAATGGGGCAAAGGCAGCCGCGCGTGACTGCTGATGAGATTATTAGGGTCTTAAAATCTCTTGGTTTTGAAAAAGTAGACCAGTCCGGGAGTCATCAAAAGTGGAAACATCCCTTAACAGGCAGACAAGCAATAGTAGCTTATCATTCCGGGGAGATAATCAGACCGAAGACGTTCAAAAGGATTCTCGAAGGCGCAGGATTAACGGTAGATGACTTTATCAGAATCAAAATGAAACTTTGAACAAAGAGAGCCTTATTATAATGAGGAAGAGTATTATTATAGTCTCAGATGATGAAGAAAACGACTGGCCCGAAGAGCCGAAGATATTGCTTTCTGATGTGGCAAAGATACTTTTCTGGAGCAGAAGAAGGCAGTGGAAGGATATGGTTTTGAAGGTGGCGTAGTTAATGAAGAACTCTTAACTTATAACTCTGAACTCATAAACTTTGAAATACGGAGGACTTCATGAACAAAATAAATCATAGCTTCTCATTAATCTCTGTAGGGCCAAATCATTCATGAAAATCTATATTGACACAAGTGCTTTAAACAGAATATTTGATGATCAATCTCAGCCGAGGATTTATCTGGAATCATCCTCAATGCTGATCATTTTCATGTTGATTGATTCAGGAGTTGTTGAATTTGTTGCCTCTGACGTTTTGTTGTTTGAAAATAATAGCAACCCGTATTTGGAAAGGCAGGCATTTGTGAATCTATGTATTCAAAAGGTTAAACAAATTCAAACGATTCATGAAGGCATTCTG
>JACRHB010000095.1 GCA_016217725.1 Nitrospirota bacterium
ATTGCGCTGCCATCCCCGAAAATCTCGTTGAAAGTGAGCTCTTCGGGTATGAGCCCGGGGCCTTTACCGGGGCGAACGCGAGGAAGGAAGGGCTGTTTGAATTGACTAACGGGGGAACGCTGTTTCTGGATGAGATCGGGGACCTGCCTCTTCCGCTGCAGTCTAAATTGCTGAGAGTTTTACAGGACAAAGAAATACGGAGGATCGGCGGAAAGGAAACAATAAAAATAGATGTCAGAATTATTGCTGCAACGAACAAGGACCTTGAAAAGGAAGTGGCCGATGGAAAATTCAGGGAGGACATCTATTATCGTCTTAAAGTAGTGACCATATTGCTTCCTTCGCTCCGTGAAAGAGTTGAAGATATGCCTGAACTGGTGGATTTTTTCATAAAAAAATACAACAGGGAATTCGGCAAAAGGATAAAATCCGTTGAACCTGCCGCCATGAAGGCTCTGTCGGGGTATAACTGGCCCGGCAACATAAGGCAGATGGAGTCGGTCATTGAGAGGGCCGTGCTTTTAAATGACACCGGAATAATAAACATGAAGGACATCCACGGCGAGCTTGAAATTTTGCAGCACGGGAGCAGGACATTTAATTTTGATATACCCCCTGAAGGGATGGACCTGGAGAAGATGGAAAAAGAGCTGATCCATAAGGCCATGGAAAGGGCAGGGGGCGTTGCGACAAAGGCCGCGAAGCTTCTGGGGATGAATTACAAGGCGTTCTTATATAGGCTGGAAAAGTCGAACATCAGCGGGCATTCGGATACGCAGTCAAAAAAGAACGGGCATGATTAAAATGAAGATACGGATAGAAAACAGGGAGACTGGCTTTTAACGGCTTGCAGATCCCGTCCCGTAAGGACTTAATTCCCTCAGTTCATTTATGATCGGCGGCATCTTCTCAAGGACAAAGTCGATCTCTTCTTTCGTCGTATACCTGCTGAGGGAAAATCTTACAGAGCCGTGGATGGCAGTGAAGGGCACTCCCATGGAACGCAGCACATGGGACGGCTCAAGGGAGCCGGACGTGCATGCGGAGCCGGAAGAGGCGCAGATATTGAATTCATTAAGCCGTAATAATATGGCTTCCCCTTCGACGTACTCGAAGCTGATATTAGTCGTGTTGGGGAGCCTGGTTACCCTGTCGCCGTTGATCCTTGGATCAGGGCATGTTTTAAAGAGTCCATCTTCAAGCCTGTCCCTTAATTCTTTAACTGTCGAACTCTCAGTTTGCAGATGCTTTTTGGCAAGGTCGCAGGCCATGCCAAAACCGACTATCGAGGCCACATTTTCCGTGCCGGCCCTTCTGCCTTTCTCCTGATGCCCTCCGATTATGTAAGGTGAAAAACGCGTGCCTCTTTTGATATAAAGAGCGGCCACCCCTTTTGCGGCATGCATTTTATGCCCTGAGACAGACATCATATCACAAGGGAGCTTTTTGACATCAAGAGGGACCTTTCCTGCTGCCTGTACCGCATCAGTATGGAAGGGCACACCTTTTGACTTAACGATATCGGCTATATCGTGTAGGGGGAAGATCACCCCGCTTTCATTGTTTGCGTACATAATCGAAACAACCGCAGTGTCGTCTGTTATAGCTGAGCGGAGTTCCTCAATATTCATCCGGCCGCTCTTGTCTACAGGAAGGAAGGTGACCCTGTAGCCCTGTCTTGCCATGGTCTTGCAAAAATTCAACACCGCGGGATGCTCGACCCTTGTTGTTATTATGTGTCTTTTGTCAGGCCTGGAAAGAAGGGCGCTCATGACAGCTGTGTTATCGCTCTCCGAACCGCAGCTTGTAAAGATTATTTCCTCGGGATCCGCATTTATCAGTGAAGCGACCTCTTCCCTTGCGACTTCTATCTTCCTGTGCACCTGGCCGCCGAAGGTGTGCATGCTTGAGGGATTGCCGTACAGCTCGCTGAAATAGGGGAGCATTGCTTCCCTGACTTCATCGGCGACCTTTGTTGTTGCGTTGTTATCCAGATATACGACTTTCATTCAACCTCGACAACGAGTTCTTCGTTTACCAGTTCCTTTAATTTCTTCTCGATATTTTTTACAGTAACATCAGCCATCAGACATCCCGTGCAGGTCCCTCTTAAAGATACCATGACCTTATTCCCCTCAACGTCCATTAATTCGATATCCCCTCCGTCTGCTTGAAGGAGGGGTCTTATCTCCCTTTCAATGGTCTCCTGGACCAAGGCTATCTTCTGTATGTTTGTGAGTTTCCGTTTGGGTTTAACGGCTTCCTCTATGACCTTCTCTGCCCAAATTTCTTTGAGAATTTTTTCAATGTCAGGGATACAACTGCCGCAGCCACCGCCGGCCTTTGTGAAATTTGTAACGTCATCCACAGTGTGAAGCTTATTCTCTTTAATCACACGTTTAATCTTCTCGTCTGTTACCCCGAAACATTGACAGACAATTTCCCCTTCTTCAACCTCACACGGTTTTCCCCCCCTGTAATTAGCCGCAGCAGCTTCAAGGGCTTCATAGCCCATTACCGAACAGTGCATCTTCTCACGCGGCAGGCCCCCAAGAAAATCGGCTATGTCCTGGTTTGTGATATTCAACGCCTCATCAAGGGTCTTGCCTTTTATTAATTCAGTCATAGCGGTTGATGATGCGATAGCGCTTGCACAGCCGAAGGTCTTGAATTTCGCGTCGGTTATCCTGTTTGTTTCCCTGTCGATTTTCAGGGTGAGTCTCAGGGCGTCACCGCATACAATGCTTCCCAC
>JACRHB010000096.1 GCA_016217725.1 Nitrospirota bacterium
CTCATTTGCCAGTGAAAGGATTTCATCCGTGCTCCTGTAATTTGTCGTCAGTTTGAATATTTTTAAGTCTGGATATCTCTCCGGGAAATTTATTATATTGTCGAAACACGCCCCCCTGAACGAGTAGATGGACTGGGCGTCGTCTCCGACCACCATCAGGTTCCTGTGCCTTGACGCCATGAGGTCAATCAGCTCCGCCTGGATTTTATTCGTATCCTGATATTCATCCACAAGGACATGAAGGAATTTTTCAGAAAGCTTTTCCCTGACGGCAGGCGCTTCTAATAAAATCATCTTCCAGTAAAACAGGAGGTCGTCAAAGTCTACGAGGTTCATCGTCCTCTTCTTTTTAATGTACAGATAGGTCACCCTTTCAATATTTTCGGCGAAGGCAAGGAGGTACGGGAAATCTTTTTCAATTACGTCCGCAATCGTCCTTTCGCTCTCAACCGTCCGGCTTATCACTTCAAGCAGTATCTTGCCTTTCGGGAACATGCTGTGCGTCCTCAAGTCAAGCTCTGCAATGCATGAATCAATGAGGTCTTTTGTGTCCTCGCGGTCGAGGATGGTGAAATTAGAGTTCAGGCCGACAGCATCGCCGTATTGCCTGAGGATGATATTGCCGATGTGATGAAACGTCCCTCCCCATACCCTCCTTGCCTCGCCCTTGATAAGAAGCTCGACCCTGTGGAGCATCTCACGCGCAGCCCTGTTCGTAAAAGTAAGCAGCATTATCCTCGAAGGGCTCACGCCGCTTTCCAGGAGATAGGCGACCCTGTAAGTCACCACCCTCGTCTTCCCGGAGCCTGCCCCTGCAATGACAAGCGAAGGGCCATCGCCTGAGGTAACCGCCGCTAATTGCTCCGGATTCAGGTATGAAGAGTACTCTATTGAGGGCTTAAATGCCGCGGATGATTTGAGCTCGTATTTCTTCACAAAAATCACTTAGCAAAATAAGTTGAAAGTTGAAAGTTTTAAAATTCTTAACTCTTAACTCCGC
This sequence comes from Nitrospirota bacterium, assembly GCA_016217725.1. GTDB lineage: Bacteria > Nitrospirota > Thermodesulfovibrionia > UBA6902 > UBA6902 > SURF-23. The sequence continues at coordinate 1,001 of JACRHB010000096.1, forward strand.
ATAAGTATATCTTACAAAAATTCTCCGGCTTTTGGCAGGCTAATGGCCGGGGTTTCATGAAAGCGGTTCAGGAAGACCTATTTTCGACATGACAAGCCGCTTCAGGGTGAGTATGAAATTCTCATACGTGTTCAGGGCGCGGCATCTTTTGAGATTTATGCCGTTTTTTTCCGCCATCCCTCTATAAAGGATATCTATTTCGTAAAGCGTCTCGATATGATCCGATACAAAGCTGATCGGGACGATGAAAAGATTTTTGCATCCCTCCTCTGCAAGCTTTATTATGGTCTCGTCCGTTGAAGGCTCCAGCCATTTAACCGGTCCGGCTTTACTTTGAAACGAGAGATGCCATTTTAAGGGTAACGAGTAACGGGTAACGAGTAACGAGTTAACGGCAGTGATAGTCGATTTTATGTGGTCAAGATAGGGGTCTCCTTCGTTAATAAATGACTGCGGCAGACTGTGAGCGCTGTAGAGGAGGGGGGGATGGGGGGGCGCATTAAACTCCGATATTCCCTCTGCAATGAGCTCCGCAAGGGTGTCAATATAAGGCGGGAAATCGTGCCACTGCTCGAGGTATTGAATTTGAAATTGGAGATTTGAAATTTGAGATTTTGAGATTGCACGCTTGAATTCGGCGACAGCAGAGCCTGTCGTCGCCTTTGAATAGTGAGGATAAAGGCTGAGCACTATCAGGCGGTCAACACCGTCGTCAATAAGTTTCTTTACGGTATCTTTTATAAACGGATGCCAGTAGCGCATACCGACGTAGACCTTGAAAGAGAGTGACCCCTCATTCAGCGCTTTCTCCAGCGCTTCGGCCTGCGCTTTTGTAATGTCGAGTATCGGCGATTTCCCGCCTATCTGCCTGTACATATCCGATGTTTTATTTGACCGGAGGATTGAAATAAGATAGGCGAGAGGCTTCTGAAGGAACGGCGGGCCGAGCCTCATGATTTCCCTGTCCGAGAAAAGATTGTAGAGAAAAGGTCTGACCGCCTGAAGCGAATCAGGTCCTCCGAGGTTCAACAAGACAACGCCGATAGTTTCGTTGTTAATTGCCGTCAAGATCGATCCTGCATGGGAAAAGTTGAAAGTTAAAAGTTAAAAGTTAAAAGTTTTAAAACTCATAACTCATAACTTTTCTTTGATTATTATCTTAACATTTCCACGTGGGGAACGGTGTGATGAAAAGATGAATGATCAATGAACAATGTTCAATTAACAATTAAGAAACCATTCCACAAATTGTTCATCGATAATTGCTCATTGATAATTGTCAAGCCTTGAACCAGGCAGCCATTGAATTCAGCTCGCTTGATTGCCGGGCGAGGGCTTCCGACGTCTTTTTTATCTCGGCTACGGAATTGCTTAATTCTTTTGTTATGTCCGATATGGCGTTCATGTTTTGCGACACTTCTTCTGCTGCAGATGATTGCTCTTCGGAGGCTGCCGCGATCCTGTGTATCATGTCCGCCTCTTTCTCAGCGGCTGCGACTATCTTATCGAGTGAAGATTTTGCGCTCTCTGAAAGCGTTACCCCGTTTTCCACTTCCTTCTCGCCTCGAGCCATGGCGTCTATGGACTTCACTGCGGCATCCTGGATCTTTTTAATTATGCCGGCGATTTCTTTGGTTGATCCGACCGTCTTCTCCGAAAGCTGTCTTACCTCGTCCGCTACTACGGAAAACCCCCTTCCATGCTCGCCGGCCCTGGCTGCTTCGATGGCCGCATTTAATGCAAGAAGATTTATCTGCTCGGCTATATCATTAATGACGTCGACCACCTTGCCTATCTCCCTGGAGCTTTCGCCGAGAGAGGTTGCCAGCATGGAGGCGTCTTTTACGGCCTTAGCTATATTCATCATCCCCTGAACGGTTTGATCTACGGCGATTTTACCTTTCTTTGCCATTTCAGAGGTCTCACGGGACGTATCTGCCGCGCCTCCCGCGTTCTTCGCCACCTCCGTGGTTGTCTGCGCCATCTGCGTCATAGCGGTTACGGATTGCTCAATCTGTGCGGTTTGTCCCCGTGAGCCTTTATCCAGATGGACTGCGGTAGCGGATAATTCCTCCGAGCTGCTCGCGAGGTGGACCGTGGCTGTCATCATCTTGCCGACTATGTCCCTGAGGTTGGACACCATTTTTGCAACTGAGGCCTGGACGGCCCCGACTTCGTCGTTGCTGCAAGCGGATACCGCGCATTTCAGGTCGCCGTTTGAGACTTCGTCGGAAACCTTTATGAGCTGGTTCAAAGGTGTTGCTATCGATTTGTATATCCAGGTGCCGAAGGTGATCCCGAATATCGTCGCTCCTATGCTTATCGCCCATACCAGTATGGTGCTGTACCGGACCATCTTGTTCACGATGCCGATGGCCTTCTCCTGCTCCCCTTTGGCGGATGCAACGGTTTCTTTGCCTTTCTGCGCCTGTTTAAAAACGATCTCTCTCAATCTCTCGGCGGACTGCAATACCTTTATTTTAATGTTTAACTGATGACGGATCTTATCGATTATGCCGTCGCGCGACAGTAAGATGTTTTTGATGGAGGTTAAAGCGCCCGACACTTTGTTGAAAGTTTCAAGCTCTTCCGACGCCTTGAGCTTTGTCAGCAGCCTTTCGAGGGATTTCTGGGTGTATTCTATCGTTTCGTAGCCTTTTTTGATCTCAAGCTCTATGGCGTCCAGCTCTTTTACTGACGTCACGGTGAAAAGACTGGTCGATAACGCCTCCACTTGTAAGCCGAGAGGCCGCAGCTCCGAGCTGGTCGATAATGCGTTAAAGGCGATGTTCGACTGGGTAAAGGCCTCACTTTCTTTCTTGTTCTTCGTCTCGAGTTTTTCATTTAACGAATTGATTTCTCCGTCTATGACGGAGAAAATTGATGACAGTTTTTCATCAAGCTCGCTGCATATGACATCACACTTGGCCCTGTTCCCACTGTTTCCCTCTTCAAGCACGGATGTATATACTTTTATAAGCTCTTCACACTTTTCAGTTAAAAATTTTGTATCGTCAGAGAGCGCTTTTGATTCTTTTATAAATTTATTTTGCGATATTTGGGTTATTGCACGTGTGATTTTTCCATGTATGGCAGCTACTATCTTTTTATCCTCGGTCTTTTGTATTTCATGGATATAGATCTGAAGGTCTTTCAGCAGCGGCTTTAATGCTTCAATATCTTTCATTTTTAACGAAATGGCTTTTATGTCGCCTTGTACAGTCATAAAAGTCGCTGAACGATTAAGCTGAAACCCTCTCACCATGGCGTCCAGCTCTTTTAATATGGCTGAGGCGTCCTTAAGTTTCCGAGTGATTGATTTGTGCGCCTCGATTATATATTCTTCAGACTTCAGTCTCACGTCGCTTATCTCAAAAAGCTCTGAGGCTATTTTATTCAACTCATCGTGAGTCTGCATCTTTGCGCCGCCGTAAAGAGACCCCAGGTCGCTCTGTATTTTGGAGACTTCCGACAGGGATTTTTCAGCCTCGGGGCGGTAGGATTTATACTCTTCAAGATTATTCGAGGCGCTGACCTTAATGATGTCGGCGGTGACGCCCTGTATCGCCCTTTGGAACTCAACGGTCTTCATTTGAAAGGGCGTGCTCCGCTCCGTAAGATAAAACAGCTTGTTCTTTATGAACCCCATTCCTATGACGCTTGTGCTCGCAACCGCTCCCACAATTATTAGGACAATGATAATATTCAGCGTCAGCTTGCTTTTTATGGTCATAATGTGTCCCTCTTTGATATCTCAAAACTCATTTTCGGGAGAGAGGGGAGGGTTTGCTCCTCCCCTCCCGGAATTTTGATGCGCAAATTACTCCACGGGATAACTGTTTTTCTTCCAGTCCGGAAACCCGTCTCTGTACCAGTAGATGTTCTTAAACCCGAAATGCTCATGAAGTATCAGTGCGGTGGCAGTGGAGCGCCAGCATTTGACGCCGTTGCAGTAAAGGATATAGGCCTTATTCTTGTCGAGCTTGTCAGCCATAGAAGGGTCGTAAATGAAATCGTCGGCGGTAAAACGCTCGGAACCCTGAATTCTCTCGGTGTCATACTGAGCAGAGGGGCGGCAATCAAGGACGACTGCCTTCTTCTCCTTCCACATTTTATATGCCTCACCGCCGCTGATCAAGGCTACGCCGTTCAGGGAAGCGGGCATTTCTTTCCCGGCCTCTCCGTCCGCTTTCAGGGCCATAAACTTCTGAGTCAGCTCATCAGGATATGCCCCCGCAAATGCAATGGCTGCCGCCAGCAGTGTTATCACCGCCGCTGCCATTAACCATTTCTTATTCATATAAACCTCCCCAACTTTAAGTGTTATGTGTATTCCACCAAAGGTGGCTTTACAATCATCAAATGTCGCGGTTGTTATTTTTACTGTCTCTTATATACTTATATGGAATATTTATCGGAATATGATCACCAAATCTTTAGGACGTCAAAATGTTCCGGTTACAATCCCCGGCGGGCCGGGCCGCGTTTGCGTTTTGGGGATTAATTTTGTTACGATTTTACTTCATCATGGAAGCCCGGGAAACAAGATCGATAATCGAAGCAGTCCTTTTTATTGCCGGTGAGCCGCTGTCGTTCGATACCCTTAAAAACATTGTCGAAACAGACGGGATTGAGGTTGAACGCCTTGTAAAAGAGCTCATTACGGATTATACGATAAAGAATTCAGGCCTTCTCATTGCCGAGGTTGCAGGCGGAGTACAAATGGTTACTAATCCTGCATGCGCTCCCTGGGTGAAGAAACTTCTTTCAACGGCGGTGCCGACAAAATTATCTCAGGCGTCGCTCGAAACCCTCGCAATAATCGCTTACAAGCAGCCGATAATCAAGGCGGAGATAGAGGCTATCAGAGGAGTCAATGCCGACGGCGTTGTGAAGACGCTTCTGGACAGAAGGCTCGTAAAAATCCTGGGCAGAAAAGAGGTCCCCGGCAGACCCCTTATGTACGGCACGACAAAAGAGTTTCTCCAGTATTTCGGACTGAAGGACTTATCGGAGCTGCCGACGTTGAAGGAGTTTGCCGAAATGGAAATCCCCGAAGCGCCCACGGCTCTTCCGGATGAAACGGCAACGCAAGGCGTTGATGAGGAAGCTCAGGCAGTCATTGAAAAACCGGCTGAGCCTGAACGAGACGATGTAACGTCTTAATTGCTTGGAACATATCAATATGTCGTTTAATACTATTTCTTGCCTTGTTCGGTCTTTTGGGTTTCTTCTTTGTCTTTTTTTATAGAGACGTCTCTGACAAAATCAGCGCATTTCATATCCCTGCCGCTCATGGAGAATTTTTTCTGGCAGGTCGCTCTCCAGGCGCAGACTGCGCAAATATTTGCTTCCATGAATATCAACTCCTTTCGTGATACAATTCCAAATGCCAAAGCTCAAATGCCAAATTCATTCTTTCGCCAGTAAAAAGCCAGCACCGTCCATATGTTCGTTTCGATGCTGTCTTTTGCGTTTATTATAAAGATTTTCTTGTTTATATGGAACAATTCCTTTTCCAGCCTTTCCACGGGCGGGGGTTTTTTGTAACGCCTCCTTAATTCGGCTTCAAACATCGGGACGATCTTATCCTTCATCCGGAGCTCCGTGTCCACCAGAAAAACGGTTATATCGGGAGCAAAGTCTTCAACCCTGTTAAAGAAGGCGGTTAGCTCTTTGTCATAAATCTGTTTCGGGGGTGAGGATTTGATTTCCATGTAGAGTATGGAAGATTCGATCTTTGCTATAAGGTCGTAGTCGCCGCCTACCCTAGGTCTTTTGAATTTCACCCCCCGGACGGTTTCCGCCCCGAGCTCCTTTTTTATCAATCCGGCGATAAACCACTCAAGCGTTTCCCCGAAGCTCTTTACCGGTCTCTTCACCGTCCGGTATCCGCCCGGCGTCGGTTCGATAACGCCGGTTTTAAGGAGAAATTCAATATATTGCGACGTAACTTCTTTTGTCGAATATCTTGTGACTTTTTCAGGCGTGAAAAAGTCTTGATGTTTTATTACATCACGTAAAAACAGCCTGAAGGAGTACTTTTTCAGCTTTTCAAAGTAGGCGGTTATATATTTCTTTTTAGGCAGAAGCAGATCTTCCGAAGGCTCTTTCCTGTATATCCTGAATCCCCGGAGCCTGAGCATGGCTTCAAGGGACGGCGTAAGCCCCTTGATGACTTTACGGAGACGCCTTATCTCCGCCTTTAGTGTCTTTACGTTGTCCTTCATTTCACCTTATTTTATGAAAAAAAGTTAAAAGTTGAAAGTTAAGAATTGAGAGATAACTTTTAACTCTTAACTTTTAACTCTTAACTCTTAACTCCCCCAAGGCTATACTTAAGGGCTCTATTTTGATACGATAAACCGTATGCGCGAAATAAGCGGGGCGTCGTATGACGCGAAAAAGAGAGGCAAGAACCGCGTAGAGATATGTTGAGCGACAAAAAGGCAATCCTCGGATGGGCGCTGTATGACTGGGCCAACTCGGCGTTTGCAACGACGATAATGGCTGGTTTTTTCCCGCTCTTCTTTAAGCAGCTCTGGAGCGTAGGCGTTGACGCAACAGTCAGCACGGCAAGACTCGGAATGGCCAATTCCATAGCGGGCACTACGGTGGCGCTGCTGGCGCCCGTGCTCGGGGCCATCGCGGACAAGGGGACGGCAAAAAAGAAATTCCTGTTCTTCTTCGCTTACATGGGGGTCGTAATGACGTCGTCGCTGTACATGGTTTCCAAAGGCGACTGGCTGTTTGCGATTTTACTGTATATCTTCGGGATCATCGGCTTTTCGGGCGGGAATATTTTTTATGATTCATTGCTCACCGGCCTCGCATCGGAGAAGAAGCTGGATTTTGTATCTTCACTCGGATTTGCCTTCGGTTATTTAGGCGGCGGACTGCTTTTTGCGCTTAACGTGTGGATGACGCTGAGGCCGGAAACGTTCGGCTTTGCCGATGCAGCCGGGGCGGTGCGGTTTTCCTTTCTGACCGTAGGCGCGTGGTGGGCTGTTTTTTCAATACCGCTGCTTTTGTTAGTGAAAGAGCCGGATCAAAAGTCAGAAGTCAAAAGTCAAAAGTCGAAAACAAATGCAGTCCGCGCCGGCTTCACACAACTGAGAAATACCTTTCACGAAATCAAACATCTCAAAACCATATTCCTCTTTCTCCTTGCGTACTGGCTCTATATTGACGGTGTGGACACAATCATCGTAATGGCTGTTGATTACGGCATATCGATAGGTTTTCAATCGAATGATCTGATCGTTGCGCTCCTTATCACGCAATTTGTCGGTTTCCCATGCGCTATAGGATTCGGTTGGCTCGGCGGGAAGATCGGCGCAAAGAGAGCGATCTTCATTGCAATCGCGGGTTACCTGTTCGTTTCCGTTTGGGGCGCTTTCATGCAGGACAAAAATGAATTCTACGTCCTTGCCGTTACCGTGGGTCTTGTCCAGGGCGGCATTCAGGCGTTGAGCCGCTCTTTTTATGCGCGTATAATCCCCGTTGAAAAATCGGCGGAGTATTTCGGTTTTTACAACATGATCGGCAAATTCGCAACCGTGCTCGGACCTGTTTTTATGGGTGGAACCGGCTTGCTGGTCAAAGCAATGGGTTATTCAAGCAACGTCGCATCGCGGGTGAGCATCTCCGCGATCTCGCTCTTTTTCATAATCGGGGGGATATTATTGTATTTTGTCAATGAGGAGAAGGGAAAAGAAGAAGCCGAATACCTGTCCGAAAAGACGTGACCTTCTGATAATCCTAAAAAAAGCATTTATCCGCGGATTAACGCAGATTATCACAGATTATTAAAAGGTTAACTAACTTTTGCCTTTCACCTTTTGGGTAGATATACAATATTTTGCCTATCTCATTTATATCATTGTCTTTATCTGTGAAATCTGTGGATATAACTGCCGTTTTTAGGATGATTAGCAAGAGGATTAAGTTTTTGTCGTTGCGGCTTGTCCGCAATCCTTTTTTAGGAAAGATTCCCGACAAGCGGGAATAACAACTCAAAAATATAATCATAAAAAGCATCCTCAATCGCAAATTCAATCCTCAATGCGAATAATTTCTCAGGCAACTGCAAGTCTCTCAGCTTTACAAGGTCTTTTTCCGTAGTGATGATATCAAGTTCCTGCGCCTCTGTTTTTATTTTGTCCATATCGCTTTGCTTGTAAAGATGATGATCTCTGAAAGATTTAAATTTAACCATATTCGCCCCATGCGAAATAAGGACGTCTTTGAAATAATCCGGATTTGCGATACCGGCGAACGCATAGATATTTTTATTCTTCAAATTATCAAGCCCGGCTGATTCCCGCTCTGCGTTAATAAGAGCCGCAGGTTTATGCGTCGCCGTGTATATGGGGGCTTCAGGATTGTATCTTTTAATTTTGCGAACAAGCGCGGAGAGAAGCTCTTTGCCCGCCATATCGGTTTTTGTAAGTACAATTACTTGAGCCCGCTTCATCGAGCTTAAAGGCTCCCGCAGTCTTCCCTCAGGGAAAAGCTTTTCATTACCGAAAGGATTTGTCGCATCTATTAAGAGTATGTCAACGTCCCTGTGAAGCGCCCAATGCTGAAAGCCGTCGTCGAGGATAAAGACGGGTGACGGGTGACGAGTGACGAGTGACGAGTTTAAATTTGAAATTTGAGATTTGAGATTTGAAATTGCATACATCCCTCCCTTATACCTGTCGGCGCATTTCACGATGGGGACGTCTTTCAACCTTTCCGCCATCAAAGCCGGCTCGTCGCCGGCGTCTTGCCCGGTGCAGGTGTGAGGGATGTAATCCCCCCTTTGCCCCCCTTTAGAAAAGGGGGGATTAATAGTTCCCCTCTTTGTCAAAGAGGGGTTAGGGGAGATTTTGTCTTTGCTTTGCTCTATGCTCTGAACAAAACACGGCCCTTTAACTTTCCCTTTATATCCCCGCGTCAGTATGCACGTCTGAAGTCCGCGCTTCCTCGCTTCTTCAGCAATTGCTATTACAGCAGGCGTTTTGCCTGTGCCTCCGAGAGTGATGTTGCCGACGCTGATGACTTTCGCAGGAAGTCTTTGAGGTTTTACAACCAGCTTCCTGCACTTTAAACCTAAACCGTATAGCAAGCTAAGCAGTCCCAATGAAACCCCTCACAAGCTCTATAGCCTTTTTCACCGCGCCGGAATTGTTTTCTAATATCGCCTTTGCGTTTTGTCCCATTCTTGCAGCCTTATCGTTGTCTTTCAATAAATCTTTTACCGTCGTTATAATTTCGTTTGCATCACCGACCTGAACGGCGGCGCTGCTGTTAAGGAAATCTTCAGCGAACGGGAAATTCTCCATGTGAGGGCCGAAGATTATCGGCCTGGCCCAGTAAGCCGGCTCAAGTATGTTATGCCCTCCGACGGGCACAAGGCTTCCGCCGACAAATGCGACGTCCGCCTTAGAGAAGACCCGCGACAATTCGCCGATGGTGTCGAGAAGGATGATGTCCGCCAAAATCCCCCCTTGCCCCCCTTTTTCAAAGGGGGGATTAATAGTTCCCCTCTTTGAAAAAGAGGGGTTAGGGGAGATTTCGTCTGTGCTCTGTGTTCTGTACTCTGTGTTCTGCATCATCGAGCGTTTAATATATCCAAGCCCTCTTTTCCTGATGAGCTCTTCAACCTCGCTGAACCTTTCAGGATGTCTCGGCGCAAGTATGAGTTTTAAATCAGGGTAATCCTGCCTGATCGATTCATAAGCGTTCAGGATAATTTCTTCTTCTCCCTTATGCGTGCTTGCGGCAAGCAGGATCCTGCCCTTGACGTCTTCAAGCCAGTCCGGATGTCCAGATCCGTCAAATGAGATATCGAATTTAAAATTCCCCATAACGCCGACTTTGAATTTATCGGCGCCGATGGATCTGATCCTTTCGGCGTCGCTTTTCCCCTGCATATAGAGAAAATCAACGCATGCCAGAACCTTCTTCATAAAAGAACTCAGCCGCTTATAACCCTTGAATGATCTGTTTGAGATCCTGCCGTTTAAAATAATTATCCTGCATCCTTTTCTTTTAAGCGCATAAAACAGGGCCGGCCATAGCTCCGTCTCTATCGTAATGAATATGCGGGGATTCAATGAGGCGGCGGCCCTCCTGACGCAAAACCATATATCCAGCGGAATGTACATTATCCTGTCGGCTTCCGGGAATCTTTCACGCGCAACTTTTTGTCCCGTGTAAGTCGTTGTGGAAAGCACGATCCGTTTTTCCGGGAATTCCTTCTTCAGCATTTTCAAAAACGGCATGCACGCAATTACCTCTCCGACCGAGACCGCGTGAACCCATATATCCGTTTTTTTACAGCTTGAGACGCCGAGGCGCTCACGTAAGAAAGCGAGCCTGCTTTCAGGCCCTCTTTTCAAAAGCAGGAACGGCAGGTATATCAAAAACGCCGGGACGGAAAGAAGATTATACAGGAGCATTTGCGCCGCTCCACCCGGCCATCTCTCCGACTATGCAGGCCACTCTTGCCGACGGTTTTTTCCCCTGCATTATCTTGCCTATATTTTTCAGCTCCGAAATCATGGCGTCTCTGTACGATGCGTCCGTCAGTATCTTCTTGAGCTCGGTGAAAATTCTGTCGGGATCCGCCTCCTTCTGGAGCAGCTCTTTAACGACTTCCTTGCCGGAAAGGATGTTTACGAGGGAAATGAACTTTACCCGCGCCATCAGTTTTACTATGTGATAGGTCAGGAAAGAGACTTTGTAAAAAACAACCATCGGCGTGTATAGCAGGGTTGCCTCAAGCGTTGCGGTCCCCGAGGCCACGGCGGAAGCTTCCGAGCAGGCGACGGCTTCGGCAGTGCGGCTGCGAACTACCTTGACATGATCCGGAAGCCCTTCCGGTAGAGGCGATTCCGCGGTCAAAGGGACGACGGTCTGCATCTCCGGGAATTCGTGATGGATCTTTTCAGCCACATCTTTGATGATGGCCTGATGCCTTTTTATCTCACCCGGCCTGCTGCCGGGGAGCAGGGTAATCACCCCTTTATCGGGATCAAGCCCGAGAGTTTTTTTTAATTCCCGTTTCGAGCTTTGAATATTGATTGTCTCTACAATGGGATGGCCGACGAATTCACAGGGCAGTCCCGTATCTTTGTAATAGTCCGCTTCAAACGGAAAGAGGACGGCCATCCTGTTTACGAGCGATGCGATCTTTTTCACCCTCCCTCCACGCCAGGCCCATACCTGGGGACTTACGTAGTAGAGTATGGGAATGCCTGCCGCCCTGGCCCTTTCCGCAAGCGCGATATTGAAGTCAGGGTAGTCTATGAGCACGAGGACGTCGGGTCTTTTGCCGGTAAGCGCATCGGTCGCTTTTTTGAGGGTGTTTTTAATCTCCTTCAGATGCGTGACTGCTTCAACTATTCCGACCACGTGAGAGACGGGCGCGATCAGGCTCACGCCTTCATTTTCCATGCGGGCGCCGCCTATGCCGAAGATCTCCGTCTCGGCCCAGAGTTTCTTTACTTCCCTGCTGAGCAGAGCGCCGTACAATTCCCCGGACGCCTCGCCCGCGCTTATCATCAGCTTTTTCGTCACTTGATAAAATATCATTAATCGGAAGGTTAATTCAATGAGAGGGCAGGGTGTTAAAAAGTAAAAAGTGCGGTATAATAGCCGCATGGAAAATATATTGATTAACCAATCGGTAGCCATCCTCTGCGACGGGAACAACATCGAGCGCAGTATCCATGAGCTTTCTCAAACGGAAAATGCGATGATCAATTTCGACAAGCTGATCCCGAAATTGCTGAACGGGAGAGGGCTGAACAGACTGATCTATTTCAGGGAGGGCAAATCCATTTCTTCCAGATTCGCCGAAAGGCTGCATGAAAACTACTACGGGTCGGTCATCCCGTGTCATAAGTCGGCCGATATCCCGCTCTCAATAAAAGCGACCCAGCTCGCTTCAAAGGTCGACACCATCATCATCATGTCGGGAGATTCGGATTTTGTGGACCTGGTCAGCCATCTGAAAAGGGAAGGCGTAAGGGTGGAGATTGCCGCCGTAAGAAAAACGGCTGCCGGGATATTAATTGATGAAGCAGACCATTTTCATGAAATAACCCGGGAAGACTGCTTTATATACAAGGCCCCGCGAAAGCCCATGCCGAAAAAAGCCAGGGAGCACTAAACCTTACGACATCAGCTCCTTTTTATCCTTGTACGTCTTCCAGCGGTTGTGTATCCAGAGGTATTGTTCGGGGTATTTGCGGATGACGGCTTCCATTTCGCGGGTCATCTCTCCGGTTATCCTGATGATCTCGTCCTTTTCGCTTGTATATTCTCCGGGGTAAATAGGGTCGCTTACAAAGCCTTCGTATTGATTATCCCCCGATTTGCGGCAGACTGCGGTCACGACGATAGGCCTTTTGAACGTTATGGCTAAAATCGCGGGAACAGGCGTTGTTGTCGCCTTGCGTCCGAAGAAGTTTATCGCAATGCCCTTCATCGTGCTTTGATCCGGCAGCATACCTATGGACTTGCCTGACTGCAAGGTTTTCCGGAGGACAAATAACGCATTCTTTTTGGGAATAATGACCTGGCCGCTTGAGGAGCGGTTTTCAAAAATCAATTTCTCAAGGTATTCATTGTCCAAAGGCCTCGCCACAACGGCAAGAGGAATTCCAATGAATGAGCTCACATGCGGCAGGATTTCCCAGTTGCCCATGTGCGGGGTGACAAAGATACAGCCTTTTGATTCATTGTGTATCTTTTTTGCCTTGCTGAAAAGCCCGTCAAGGTTTTCCGCATAAGTCTTCAATCTCTCCACAGCGTCAGGCGCGGAGAACAGGTAGCGGAGCTTTATGATCTCCAGAAACGTCAGGAAGAAAGAGGCGCAGCTCTGACGGGCGATGCGTTTGATTTCCTCTTCCGATTTTTCACCTCTGAAGGCATGACGTAAATTTTCGACGGCGATATTTCTGCGTTTCGGCACAAGGGCATAAAGCAGGGCGCCGAGAAAGCCGCTGATGATCTTTATCGCCTTCAGAGGCAGTGCGCGGCAGATTTGAATGAGCAGCCAAACCGATGAGTATTCGAGGAGCTTTACGGGCTTGCTTTTCTTACGTTTCTTTTTCACTTATAGTTAATGACTTCAATGTATGTAAAATTCACCCTGCTTGGAAACACACCCCTTAATCCCCTCTTGATAGAGGGGAAAGATTAAACCACTTCCACAATCACGGACGAGGACTGTCCGCCTACGCCGTAGCTGACCGAGAGGAAATGATCTTTATCGCAAGGCTGCGGAGAGCTCGAGATCCGCAGCCCGGAGAATTCCTTTTCGGTCTTATGAAAGTTAAGAGTGGCGGGGACGGTCTTATTTTTCACGGCGTGTATCCCGAAGATCACCTCTGCGAGGTCGCTTGCCGCTCCCATGTGGCCGGTATACGGCTTCAATCCGCAGATAGGAGCGTCCGGCTTTGTATCTCCCAAAATATCCGTGATCGACCGCAGCTCCGACCGGTCTCCTTTTTGAGTGCCGCTCCCGTGAGGGATGATGCACGCAAGATCGTTTATGCTGCAATCCGTGTCTTTCAGGACCGACAGGATATTCCGCTTAATGACCTTCTCCGGCACCCCGAGCCTCTGGTTTGAAGGGAATTCAATGCAGTTATCGACCCCGGCTATCTTGCCGAAAATTTTTGTCCCCCATTGTCTTGCGATGTCTTCAGTCGTGAGGAGTATCGCAGCCCCTCCTTCACCGGGGATGAAGCCGTCCCTGTTCCCGTCGAAAGGCTTGTATGAATGAATGCCGGATCTGCATTTTGAGAGGATACCCAGCCCTTCAAGCTCATAGATGGGGATCTCGGTTATCCAATTGCCGTAGCCCACAGCCAAAGCGATGTCCGCCTTATTCTGTTTAATGCTCCTGTACGCAAGCTCAAGGGCATTGCCGCCGTATGGCGAGAGGCTTGCCAGGCTGGTATTCGGCCCCATGAATTCCACATGGGCGGAGAGGAAGCTGAAGAGGTTGTTTGAAAGAGATTCCAGCAGGAAAAAGGGATTGACCTTGTTTAATGCGGCATTGTTCAGTTTTACCCGATCAACGTTTTCCCACTTGTCGTCGGCGCTGTCTTTGATTGCCGGATACATGAAGTCATAACCGACCTTGGTGAAATTCCCTGAGGCGACATATAAAGCCCTTCTGCCGGGTGGCACATCAGGGAATTTTTCACGTAATCCGGATATCGCCTCGCAGGAGGCGCAGAAGCCGAGGACAGCGCCTCTGTTCAGGAATTTTATCTGTCCTTCCTGCTTGGGAGGGAGATCCTTCGGTAGCTCGTATTCCGTCACTTTGGCGTTGTACTGCAAAAAATCGGGCAGCCCGTCGGCGGGATGGTGACCTATGCCGGTTTTCATCGCCTCGAGGCTGATAAGATTCTCCTCAACGTTTTTGCCGAGAGGCGTTGTAAGACCGATTCCTGTTATGACGACTTTTCTTTCAGACATGTTTAATTTTAGCCACAGAGAACACAGAGATAAAGACGAATCATACTGATAATGATATTTTTATCTCCCTCGTTAAAATTCGGAAAAATCTCCTCTGCTCTTCAGCGTCTTCAATCTCTGCAATCGGCACTACCTCTCCTTCAAATTCAGCTACGATCTTTTTCTTTCCCTTCACAGTGCCGATCCCCCGGTAGACTTTTACTTCCCCTCTGTTACACACCCCTGCACCCCTCTCAAGAGGGGAAGGGGTCGGGGGCGCGTCCCCTTCTTTCCCCCCCTTAACAACGGGGGGCCGGGGGGGTAAAACCTGCACCTCAAGCTCTACCTGATCTCCCGGCAGAGCAAAGCTGTAGAAATTCGACTTCCTCACATTGCTTATCAGAAACCAATTCTTGAAATCCGACGACGCGGCCTCAAGCCAGCCCGACAATTGCGCTAAAGCCTCCAGGAGCATAACGCCCGGCATGATGGGATTCTTCGGGAAATGGAATTCAAGAAAATCCTCGCTCATGGCGACGTTCTTGACGCCCTTGATAAACTCCCCGGGTTTCCATTCGGTTATGTGATCGATCAATAAGTAACGCATGATGGTTATTTGTTTGAAGTCATTCCTCCCGAAGCGTCGGGATCGGGAATCCTTCTTAAAGCAAGGAAAGATTCCGGACAAGCCGGAATGACAAAAAAAGAATCGCTCAATTTAGGTATTACGTAAATGAAACATTATTATACAGTATTTTTACTTCCCACCAATATCACGCTTGCAACCGCGTAATCCGCCGAATGCGAGATCGAGACGGTCAACTGGTTTATCCCGCGTTTCCTGCTTATCTTCCCGACCCATCCCTTGAAGGAAAGCTTCGGCTTGCCGGATTTGCCGGGGACGGTTTCGATCTCCTGAAGCGCATGATCGATGCCTGAAAGCCCTATGCCGAGCGATTTCAAAGCCGCTTCCTTCACCGCAAATCTTCCGGCGAAGTGAACGTGCGGGTCTTTTCCCGACAGACAGTATTCCCTTTCCTGTTCCGTGAAAATATCGGTTATAAAATTTTTATTTTTGAGGAGGATCTTCCGGAATTTCCCGACCTCTACAATATCGATGCCCTGATATAACTTCATTCACTTTTTTCCTGATTGCCGACAATTGATCGCTGATTGCTGTTCATGAGACGCTCATGCCTCCGTCAACCGGGATCGTCTGCCCCGTTATATAATCTGCTTTATCGGAAGCGAGAAATACAATGAGGTTTGCCACGTCGGAAGGTTCTCCGAATCGGTTGAGAGGGATCAGCTCGAGTATCTTTTCCCCCGCCCTTTTTCTCACCCGGCTGCTCATGTCGGTGACAATCATCCCCGGCAGAACGGCATTGACCCGGATCCCCTTTCCGGCCAATTCAACGGCGCAGGCCCGTGTAAAAGAGATCAGTCCGCCTTTGGCAGAGGCATAATTGGTCTGACCGCGTCCGCCTTTTATTGCGCCGATGGAGGAGATATTGATTATCTTGCCGGAGTGGTTTGCCATCATCATTTCCGCTGCGTATTTCGTGCAGAGAAACGCTCCACGCAAATTCGTATCCAGCACCTTGTCCCACTCCGAAAGCTCCATCGCCAGAAGCAGGTTATCCTTGATGACCCCGGCATTATTCACGAGTATGTCGAGTCTGCCGTATCTGCTTCTGATAAAATCGAAAAGCGCCTGGACCTCTTCCGGCGCCGATATGTCGGCCTTGAAAATATCAGCCTCAGCGCCGGAATCCGCGAGGGCTTTTTTGACTTCTTCAGCCTTCTCAGCCGATTTGTTATAGTTTATGATAACCTTTGCGCCCGCTTTTGCGAGCAGGATAGACGTCTCGCGCCCGATGCCTTTCGATCCCCCGGTCACAAGCGCTGTTTTACCTGACAAGTCTAATTGCATTTTATCTCCTGTAAATCGTTTGCATGCAATTTTATCAGATACGGCAATATTTTTCCTTGATGTAGTCTTTGCATGATTGTTATAATTTTGAAAGGTCCCGATAACGTCCAACGGTGCATTACGGAGAGCGCTCATGAGCCTCAAAGCAATTAGTATAGGTCTGGCGATATTAACAGCAGGCATAAATACCGGCTACGGGGAAGATTTAAAAAAGGGCATACCGGCGGAAGAAGCTGAAATAAACACCCGGCTTGAGCCCCCGGCGGAATTCCCATATAATACAACCAAGAGATTATGGGAAGGGGAGCTCGAGGGAAGGAAGGCGGCTTATTTCAAATATAAAACAGAAGACATCCTTGTTGTCATCCAGGATAAACTGCCTGAAGAATTCAGAAGGATTGAGTATTTCGACAGGGACGGGGACGGGAATCTGAATCTGGTAAGGACCATGCTTTTCCGGAAGGGAGCAGGCTGGGAAAACTCCGAGATAACCGAAGAAAATAGATACGCTATAGAATTTGTCAACGGCAAGTATAAGGAATATATGAGTAAGATCGGAGAGAAGCTGGAACATCCTGCAGATAATAAATAGGTTTTTTTCAGGTCGTCTTCATCAGCAGCCGGAGCAGCTCTTTCACTTCATCGCTGTCCCATTCTCTGTACCCGAGCGCCGCTCCGATCACATTCCCCTCGGCGTCTAGCAGCATTTTCATCGGGGTAGAGCTTACGCCGTACATTTCGCTTACCTCTCCGGATTCGTCCGGGAGATTGTCATAAGAAAGACCTTGGTCCCGTACAAACTGCAGCACGGTATCTCTATCTTCTCTTACGTTTATGCCCAAAAGGACGAGCTGTTCTCCATTAAACTGCCGGAGCAGGTTTTCCAGGGAAGGCAACTCCTTCCTGCACCACGGTCACCATGTAGCCCAGAAGCTCAGGAGCACTACTTGGCCCCGGTATTGACCGAGGCGTATTTTTTCTCCCTTCAGAGAAATAAGCTCGAAGTCTTCGGCTGCAACGGGCTTCGGAAAACGGTGCATGTCCATCGACATCATAAGCTCGGCGATGCGGGCCTCCTTGTCCACCGTGCCTGTTGAGCCGGTTTTTGACGGTTCTTCGGTTTTGTCTTTGGTGCAGGCATACAGGGCGAGAGAGAGCAAAAGAAGTAGAGTCGTTATAAGATGTAAATGGGTTTTGGATGTTTTCATGTCTCTCTTTTCAGGATTGTTCTAAATTTATGGTTAGTATATCAGGAGACTTTTGCAAAAGTCTTTATTCGTCATGAAAATTGCAAAGTGCATATTCGGATTCAGTTGTTAGTTTTCAGTTTTTAGACTAACAACTGACAACTTTAAAAAGGTACATTTCAACATATTTGTGGTATCATTTTATTGCCATGAATAAAGGCAGAATACTTGTTGTTGAGGACGAACACAAGATCTCGGAAATCGTTAAGACCTACCTTGAAAAAGAAGGCTTCAGCGTAACAACCGCAAGCACCGGACAGGACGCCGTATCGCTTCTCAGGAACAAATTCGACCTCATAATCCTCGACCTCATGCTCCCAGACATGGACGGGGAAGACATTTGCCGTACAATTCGGCAGGACGCGGACGTGCCTATCATTATGTTGACCGCAAAAAGCGAAGAGGATGACAGGATCAAGGGGCTCGGCATGGGAGCGGATGATTACGTGGTCAAGCCGTTCAGTCCGAGGGAGCTCGTCGCCAGGGTTAAGGCCTTGCTGAGAAGGAGCAAGGGGGCAAGGGAGAGCATGAGCTTCAACAACGGCGACCTCGTCATCGATTCTTTTCGGTTTGAGATCAAAAAGGGCGGCGCCGTCGTCGTTTTTACACCGACGGAGTTCAAGCTCCTGCAATGCCTTGCGGAACGTCCCGGACAGATATTTTCAAGACTGCAGCTCGTTAATGTAATCCTCGGGTATGACTTTGAAGGATATGACAGGACCATTGACGCGCACATAAAGAACATCCGCCACAAGATTGAAGAAGACCCGAGAGAGCCCTCCTATATCAAGACGGTCTACGGGATAGGTTACAAGTTTATCGGTACGCCCGATGAGGACTAAATTATTCCTGGCATTCATATTCATCATCCTTCTCGCCGTCCTTTCAAACGTCGTCTTTGAAAGACTCATCATGAGGGATTTCGATGATTTCGTACAGGGCGCAAAAGAAGATCAGACCTACTGGATATTAGCCTCCGTTGAGGGAAGCTATAAAAACGGCGCATGGGATCATCAGACCCTTCATGAGGCGCTTCACTGGGGTATGATGCTGGGTCTCGAGACCTATATCGAAGACGCGGCCGGCAACAGGGTGATATCATCTCCCGACGTTATTTTTCATATGGATTCCTACATGCTGCACAGGATGGAAAAATTTTTAAACCTCCCTACGGGAAGAGGCGCATTTACATGGTATCCTTTGTATGTCGAAGGGCGGGAGATCGGGAAGCTATATCTGAGACCGCTCGAAAGGTTCGGAGACATTACCGTGAAGGAAGAGATATTCAGAAAGAGGGGAAGGGAGTTCCTTGTCATCTCCTTCCTGATAGCCGGGGTCGGCGCGCTGCTTCTGTCCGTTTTGTTCACGACGCTGCTTTCCAGGCCCGTCAGGAGGCTGACAGTTGCTGCGGAAAAGATAGCAAGGGGGGACTTTTCTTTCCGGAAGACTGAAACACACAGGCGGCGCAAAGATGAGTTTGACAAGCTGACCGATACCTTCAGTTTTATGGCCGAGGCGCTTCAGAGGGAAGACCTTTTGAGAAAGCACCTAACGTCAAATATCGCACACGAATTAAGAACGCCTTTGACTATCATAAGGGGGAATATAGAGGCGGTTGAAGACGGCCTGATCTCCGATCCCAAAGAGGTGATAAAGACCATGGATTCGGAAATAAAGAGGATGATCTCCCTCGTAGAGGGGATAGAGGATATTACAAGGGCGGAGGCGAGCTTCTTCAGAAAAGGGGAGCCTGAGGAGATCAACCTCCGCGATTTTGTCGAATCCGCTGCGGGGGGCATGAAAAAACTCATCGAAGACAAGGGCCTTTTCTTAAGAACGGACGGGCCTCCGGTCATAGTTGAAACGTACCCGGAGCAGCTCCATATCATTTTAAAGAACCTCCTGACAAACGCTTATAAATATACGACCGAAGGCGGAATTACGGTAAGCTGGAATAAACGCGAAGAAGGCTTTATCGTGTCCGTTGAAGATACGGGGGCCGGCATTGACCGGGAAGAGCTTTCAAAGATCTTTGAAAGGTTTTATAAGGGATGGGGCTCTGCCGGACAGGGTCTCGGACTCGCGATCGTGAAGGAGCTTACGGAAGTGATGGGCGGAAAGGTCGAAGCCGAGAGCACGCTCGGAAAGGGGTCGCGGTTTACGGTTGTATTTTGATTTTGAAGGGGACGCAGATTTACGCAGAAAAGCGCTGATACGAGGGGAAAGAAAATTGGGATCCCGACAATCTGCGTTTATCTGCGGCTGATTACATTCACACTTTCTTCATGTTTTATTGTTAACTTATACCTAAATTGAGCGATTCTTTACTGAATAAACGGTATCTTCAGTATATCGTTCTTGTTTTTAAATTTCACCTATCAGGTGATGTAGTTTTCCCCTCTAAAAAGAGGGGCAGGGGTGT
Organism: Nitrospirota bacterium; assembly: GCA_016217725.1. Lineage (GTDB taxonomy): Bacteria > Nitrospirota > Thermodesulfovibrionia > UBA6902 > UBA6902 > SURF-23. The sequence goes on from JACRHB010000096.1 coordinate 21,066, forward strand.
GTAAAAGAAAGAGCATAAAAGGA
>JACRHB010000092.1 GCA_016217725.1 Nitrospirota bacterium
CCTCTAAAAAGAGGGGTGCAGGGGTGTGTATTAAGAGGGCGTTAGAAGACATTAAAGACAGTGTTTAATAGAATAAAAATAAACACACCCCTTAATCCCCTCTTATTAGAGGGGAAGAAAAGACAGTCAATCAAAATCGGATAATTTACCCATTTGAGATGAGGAAGAACCTTAAATTTTAATATATAGGAGAGTTACTGCTTATATGGAGCTTCATTTTACAAGGACCAACGGTCCGGTTGACGACCTCATCGACCGTTTGATCGAGCTCGTTGACGACATTGAGCATAAGGACTTCGTGCGCGAGATGATCCTGGCGGCCCTCAAAGTCGGCATCGAAGGAAACGACAGGGCGCATCTGAAGCTCATGAACACCACAATGAAGGAGATGAGGTTCACAGGGAAGATCTTCGGACCATACAGCGGCGTTAAGAAGGTTACGGTTTTCGGCTCGGCGCGCACGCAGCCTGAAGAGCCGATCTGCGGGATGGCAAGACAGTTCGGGAAGAAGCTCGCTGAAGCGGGGTACATGGTCATTACCGGCGGCGGCGGCGGCATCATGCAGGCCGTCAATGAAGGGGCGGGGCCTGAGCATTCTTTCGGCGTTAATATCTCCCTCCCATTCGAGCAAAAGCCGAACCCGGTGCTCGTGGGCAATCCGCGCCTGATAACTTACAAATACTTTTTCAACCGCAAGGTGGCCTTTCTCAAGGAGGCGGACGCCATTGCGCTATTCCCCGGCGGCTTCGGCACCCTCGACGAGGCCATGGAGACCCTGACGCTCTTACAGACAGGGAAACACACTCCGCTGCCGCTTGTGCTGATTGATGAACCCGGAGAAGGCACTTACTGGAAACGGTTTCTCATGTTTTTAAAGGACGAGCTGGAGGCGCAGGGTTATATCGGCGGCACCGACTTCAACTTGTTTGAGTGCGTTGAGACCGTAGACGACGCGGTCAAGCGGATCAACCGCTTTTACAAACGTTACCACAGCGTAAGGTATATCGATAAAAAGCTGGTCATCCGGCTTTTATCCGGCTTTGACGCTTCGCACCTTGAGGAGCTTAATAACCGGTTTGCCGACATCCTTCTGCCTGACGGCAAAATCCATTTTTCCGGGGCCCTGCCTGAGGAAGCGGACGAGCCCGAGATAGCCGACCTGCCGAGGCTTGTCATGGACTTCAACCTGAAGGATTTCGGGGAGTTGAGGAGCCTCATAGACTGCATCAACGGCTTTTAACCGCCTTACTCAGCGGATGTTCACTGTAATAAGGCATCCTGCTTACCAATACTGCCCTCCTTTTGCTACAATACATTTCATGTCCGATCTTCTTATGCAAGAGATTCTGAATCTCCTGAATTCATATCCTGCCGGCAGCATCTATATGCTTGGCCCGAAGGATTATGTGTACAGGGGTTTTGATTATTTTAATAAAGACAGACTGATGGATTTTAAGTGGGCGGATGACGGCTCCGCACTTACTGCGATAGTGAAAGGAAACAGTTTTTACTCGGTCGTATTTTCTGCAAACGGCAGCGGGCTGACATTCTCCTGTGACTGCCCTGCGTGGTCTTACGGCACACACTGCAAGCACGTTATATGCAGCCTGCTGACCATCAAGCATTTTTTTAACCAGGGGTCATTCTTAAAACGTCACAGCGACGATGCTTCCAGGGAATACCTGCTGAGAAAGCTGAAGGGAATTGATGTCCCGGCAGTAAATGATAACGCTCAATACGGCTATGCCGTTGTCATCGAGAAAGACCCTGATATTAAAGACGTGTATGCCGTGAAAAACGGCAGACGCATTCAGGGGACCGCTCATCTTCACCCGCGCGAATTGCATCCGTTTATTTCTTCTTCATACTGGCCGGCTTATTATAAGGCGGACGGGCTTGCGGCATACCTGAGGAAGCACGGCAATAAGTATCCGGTGCTTCTTCAGGCAGGCGGCAAACAGGTTGTCCTTCAGTTTGACGGCTCACTCAATTACTCCTGCAAAACCGGGATGGAAATAGATGGAAGCATGGTGAATGTATACAGGCTGTTATCGGCAAACGGCAGCCAGGTTGAGAATGTATCATGCGCCGGTTATTTTGTCTTTGATACGGACGCGGGCAGGCTTGGCATTTTGAAAGAAAAGAGCGGCTGGCGGATATGGAATGAGCTGAACTGTCTGTCACATGATCTGCCCCCATTTGACCTTCCGCCTGATGATGACCGGATGGTTTTTCAGATACCGCTCAGTAAGTTTCAGAAGTCCCTTTTAATCTCCCCTGTTTCCGAAGGGAACAAACCGCAGCATGTAATACTGAAATCCGGCGGCAGTGAAATACAGCCTGAAACCCGTCAGCCGTCTTACAGGATAACAATAAAAGAGAGTGCAGACAGGGAAAACTTCATCCTGCACGCCGAATGCTCTCTTGATAAAATGGGCTTTTCACCGGCTCCCAATCTTTTCAGATTTTTTGATATGCTTGAAAACGGACTGAACGTACAACTGCGGGCAGTAAAGAGAAAGAAGGTCTTCGTCCAAACCTTCTTTGATATGCTGTCGGAAGGCACAGTGAAAAAAGGAGAAGACATCATCAAACAGGCGCTCGCCAACGGGGACTTCAGGAAATACAAATTAAAACACGACGCAGGCGGTTTTCTGAAAAATCATCTTTATGCCTTTCATACCGATGAAAACATACTGCTCTGTCATGATTCGAAATGGATTACAGCTTTCTCTGATAAAGGAAGGCAAATACACCTCTTCAAAATCCCGTATGACCTTTTCGGGTGGGAGATATTCAGGGATATGCCGGGATATAACAGGATGGTTGTCGGCCATGAAGCCCTCTACGAAAAACTCCCTCTCCTGTATGAGCGGCTGAATGCTCAAGGCATTGAGCTTTACTTTGAAAATAAACCGGTAAAGACATCCGGGTGGGATTTTTCGTTTGACGCAAGCAGGACAACAGGCATTGACTGGTTTGAGATACGGCCGGAGATACGCTGTGACGGCAAGCTTATTGATGATGCGCTGTTTATGAAGATGCTTTCAGGAAAAGGCGTCGTTGAAAAGGACAACTGCGTCAGGATCATGGATTCAAACTCCCGCAGGATATTTGAGACCGTCTCCGGGATATTGGGGGCAAACGGCAAAAGCAAAGGCAGCGGCAAAGAGATAGTGCATGTGCCGAGACTACAGATACTCGACTGGATAGGACTCAGGAATATGGGAGTCAAAGTGAAACTCTCGCCTGATGATGAGAAGATCATAGAACGGTTGACGACATTTGAAAAGATTGAGGAGCGGCCGGTGCCTGACGGATTAAAGGCAAAGCTCAGACGCTATCAGAAAGACGGGTATCAGTGGCTGTCCTTTCTCTATGAGCACAGGTTCGGCGCATGCCTGGCAGACGACATGGGTCTTGGAAAGACTGTACAGGCGATCAGTTTCCTTGCCGGGGTCAAAGAAGGTAACGTCGCGTCCCCGAAGGATGTGAAGGGTCTTCCTCACCTGATCGTGCTTCCGCCGAGCCTGCTGTTTAATTGGGAAAACGAGATCAGGCGGTTTTACCCGGATTTCAAAATGCTTTTTTATACAGGCCTTGAGCGCAGCACGGACTTTTCCGGCTGCGACGCTGTGTTGACAACATACGCCCTTGCGCGAAGGGACATTGAGAAACTCAGGGACATACGCTTTAACGTAATCATATTTGACGAGGCGCAGGCGGTGAAGAACATCTACGCTGATACGACCGGGGCGGTACGGCTGCTTAATGCGCATTTCAAACTCACCATGACGGGCACACCGCTTGAAAACCACGTCGGCGAATATTATTCGATCATCGATCTTTCCCTGCCGGGACTACTTGGTGATTTTGAGACCTTTAGGCCGATGATCAAACAGGACTCCTCTCCGTCACTCAATCTCATCATAAGGAGGACAAAGCCTTTCATCCTGAGAAGGACCAAGGAAAAGATTCTCCGGGAGCTGCCGCCCAAAATAGAGACGGATATTTATCTCGACCTGACAGACAGGCAAAAGGCGCTGTACAAAAAGACCGTTGAGCAGGTCAGGACCACAATTGACGATGCCTATCGCTCAAAGACGCAGGCACAGGCGCAGATCATTGCGCTTACCGCGATCCTTAAGCTCAGGCAATTGTGCATTGCTCCCCAGTTGATCGCGCCTGAGCTGGAAGACTTTTCACCCAAGATCCATTTCCTCATAGAGCGCCTGCAGGAGCTGCTCGAGGAAGACCACGGCGCACTCGTATTTTCGCAGTTCACATCTTTCCTTGACTTGCTTGAGAAGGACCTGCAAAAGCATAACATCGGCTTTTTGCGGCTTGACGGCTCAACGCAGGTCGGAAAGAGGAAAAAACTGATCGAACAGTTTCAGAGCGGTGAGGGATCTTCCATATTCCTTCTCAGTCTCAAGGCAGGCGGCCAGGGGCTGAATCTTACGAGGGCGTCATATGTATTTCACCTTGATCCGTGGTGGAACCCCGCAGTAGAGAATCAGGCCTCTGACAGGGCGCACAGGATAGGACAAAAGAAAACGGTGACAATTACAAGGATCCTAATGCGTCATACCATAGAGGAAAAGATGATGGCGCTCAAGAAAAGAAAGCTTGATATCTATAAAGCCGTCATGGAAGAGCCGATGTCGGGCAGCCAGGGGCTGAAAATTACGAAGTCCGATTTTCAGTTCCTGTTAGGGTGAGAAACAGCGGCAGCAGTGATCTTCATGAAAATAGGATATGAAACTATTTTGGCGGGAGCGTGTGGGAATCGAACCCACCCTGCTCACTTGTGGCAAGCAACACCGGATTTGAAGTCCGGGAGGGACACCAGAACCCTATACGCTCCCAATGACGTTAATAATACTTGATTCCCGGGCGGTATGGCAACATTACAATGACTGAAGATATGCGATGAACTTATCGGCAAATGCATAAGGACTTAATTGTGTCAGATCCTGACGTTATGATGGGGCGGACTGCCCGTCCTGGATAAAACTTAGCAGGTAATCCTTGAACTTGCCCGGCAGAAGCCATCTTATCCCCAGTTTCTCGGCCCATGTTATCGCGCCGTGGTCCACCGTGACGAGAAGCGCATCAAGCTCCTTTGCCAGTAGTATTAAATCAACGTCCTCTGCGCTGTCGATTATCCCCTCGCGCAGCGCCTCCCTGTAGCTTTTCCTCATATTCTGGATAAGCTCCCTTTCGTCGACCTTGCCGGCGCTCCGTACCGCCTTTTCGGCAATCCGCAAGCCCTTGTTGATGCGATCCCTTATATCGTCGATAAGCTCGTAAAGAAAAAACGCGGGACAGGTCATCTCATGTTTACTCGGCGCTTTTTGATGAAGGACCGCCAGCAGGCTTCCGGGGAGCTCTCGCTGATCTACAAAATTCAGGAGCTCTTTAAAGATCGATGAAGGCATGTAGAATTCAAGCGCGGGGATTTTCCGGGCGATTACAAGGAACTCTTTAATCGCCTCGGTCGGGGAGCCGCCGAAGGCGCTGCGGACGTCGGGATTCACAAAAAGACTCGTATCGAGAACTACTCTATCTTTTCTGTGTCTTGCAGGCTTCATAAGTATTCAGAACAAACGTATTCCAGTTTTTACATTTCGGACACCTGCCCGACCAGTCTTTTGAGGTAAAGGCGCAGCTTGTGCAGCAAAACGGCACCATGAGGGGCTTGTCGACCTTCAACGCCTTCTTAAACTCATCCGCAGCCCTTTCATATTGAAAGCGCCTTTCGTAAATATTGCCCAGAAGAATATGCAAGTCGGGGAAATCAAAGGCGCTGGTGTCCAGGGCATTGATGGTCTCGAAGGCATAGTCTATCATCTCCAGCCTGTAATAGAGCTTTGCGAGGAAAAATTGGAGCTTCAAATCCCTCGGAAATCTCTGTATCGCCTTTTGATACAGGTCTATTATCGTGCCCGGCTCCCCCATCGCTATAAAAAAGTCTTCCAGCCGGACCAGCAGCACCAGCGACGTCGAAGTCTCATATCCTTTCAGGAGGATCTCCTGGGCTTCATCGGTATTCCCTTCCTTCAGATACGCCTCGGCAAGCGCAATGTAAGCCGACGTAAAATCCTTGTCCGTTTTAATTGCCGACTTTAAAGTCTTTACGGCCTTTTCCGTATTATTCGTCTCGAGGTAATGGCATCCCAATTCGTACTTATACCCGGGGAGTTTTTTCTGCTCCTCCTGCTCCTCTTCATCGGAGAGCTTGCACTTGAGGATTTTATATTGCACCTCCACGAGCTCTTCCCATTGCCTGTCTCTTTCGTAAATGCCCCTTTTCTTGTGAAGGATCTCGACGTTCTCGTCGTCGATCTCCAGTACGGAGTCGAGATATTTCAGGGCCTCCTGCCATTTCTGCTGGGCTTCAAAGACCTTTTCCATGGACAGCAGCACCTCTATGCTCCTCGGTTTTATCTCCTTTGCTTTCATATAATAATCCCGGGCCTTGATCAGGTCTTCCTCATTAAAGGCGATATCCCCAAGCCTGAGCAGGGCATTAAAGCTCGAGGGGTCGTCTTCGACCACGTGCGCAAAAAGCTCCCGGGCCTCTTCATATCGGCAGGCAAAAAAGGCGTCGAGCCCTCTTGTATAAGATTCCTGTATCTTTGCTTCCTTCTTCTGGCGGCGGTTGAGCTGCCAGTTACTGAAAAACCGTCTTGCGTCCCTGATGGAGAATACAATGAACATGGAAAGTATCCCGGCTGCGGAAGACATGAGAATAAGTCCGATTACCGGGACTTCATAAGTGACGCCCTGCCAGACGGTGAGGTTGACCGTGTCCTTATTAAAGAACGCGAGTATGCCGACGACGAGGAGAAACAGTATTATCAGCAGCACCATAAATTTCGCCATCCCGTTACCTTCCCCTCTCCGTGGATATCCTCGGCGCGTCTATCCACAGCTTTTCCAGGTCGTAGTACGCCCTTGTTTCTTCGTCAAAGATATTGACCACGATATCGCCGTAGTCTATTAAAACCCAATGCGCAAAGTCCAGCCCCTCTTTCCCAAGGGGGAATATCCTGCTCTTTGCAAAGCCGGCCTGTATCGCTTCTGCTATCGCCCTTATTTGTGCCGGATTTTCTCCGGAGCAGATCACAAAATAATCCGCGATCGTTGAAAGGTCTTTTAATTCGAGGATGCTTATGTCTTGGGCCTTTTTGTCGGCAGCCGCTTCCGCCGCCCTGACGGCCTTTCTCTTGCTTGTGTTAATTTAAGGACTCTCCCCTTTTATAAGTTATTAAGTGAGAAGTGAGAAATAAGAAGTAAAAAAAGATAAAGTCAGTCAAATAAACTTCCCACTTCTCACTTCCTACTTCTTACTTCTTTCTTATACAATTTATGTGAAATTATATAGTTTTCCACGGAATCAGGCAAGAGATATCTTACGCTTTCCCCTGACATTATTAAGTTTCTAATATTTGACGCTGAAATATCAAGCCCCGTGACCCTGCACAGGAAGCCTTTCTTCTTCTCCGAGATATCGAAAGGAACAAGGTCCCTTTTCTTATTGTCAAGCTCCTTCAAAGCTCTCCCGGATACGCTTTTAAGATATGGAGAGGACAGCAGACCGGTAAAAGACCAGCGCGGCCTTGATATGACAACTACGTTCGTGAGATTGAGCAGCTCGTCGGGCTGTTTCCAGTTCGGCAGATCGAGGAAAGCGTCTAGGCCGAGGATAAAGAACAGCTCGCTTCCGGCGTACAGTCTTCCTAATTTCCTGATCGTATCGACAGTAAAGGATTTCCCCCCGGTCTTAATCTCTACGTCTGATATTTCAAAATGCGGGTTGTCCGCTGCGGCAAGTTTTACCATGCTGTAACGATGCCCGGCTTTGACAAGCTCGGGTTTGGCAAGCGGCGTTCTGCCCGCGGGAATAAAAAGCACCTTGTCGAGAGAGAGTTTTTCAAAGACTTCCTCCGCGGTCCTCAGGTGTCCGTAATGTATCGGATTGAACGTCCCGCCGTAGACGCCGATTTTCATTTACGTCCTCAACTGTCCGCTTCCCATGACAATAAACTTAGTGCACGTCAATTCCTCAAGCCCCATCGGGCCGCGGGCGTGGATCTTGTCCGTTGATATTCCCATCTCTGCGCCGAGCCCGTACTGGAAGCCGTCGCTCAGCCGTGTTGACGCATTCACGAAGACAGAAGAGGAATCAACTTCCCGAAGGAATCTCATGGCCTTGCCGTAATCTTTTGTCACGATGGAATCCGTATGGGCCGAGCCGTATTTTGCGATGTGATCCATCGCCTCATCCATATCTTTCACTATTCTTACATTTAATATCTTCTCAAGATATTCAGCGTGGAAATCTTCTTCTTGGGCCGCCTCCAGGGATTTATCAAGCCTTCTCGTCCTCGGGCATCCTTTTAATACAACCCCGGCGTCCTTGAGCCTTTTAATCATTGCAGGCAGGAATTTCTTTGCGATCTTTTCATCGACAAGCATCGTCTCCATCGCATTGCACGTCCCGGGGCGCTGGACCTTTGCATTGAAGCAAATATCCTCCGCCATCTGGAAATCCGCATCGCGGTCTACGAATACATGGCACACGCCTTTGTAATGCTTGAGCACGGGTATGCGCGAATTCTCCGTCACTGCCCGAATAAGCCCTTCGCCGCCGCGCGGGATAACGAGGTCGATGGTCCCTTCGAGCTTCAGCAGCTCCAGCACCGCCTCCCTTTCAGGGATATTGATGAAAGTTACGACGCCTTCGTAGAGGCCTTCCGACTTCAGAACGCTTCTTAAAATATTCACTAGCGCCAGATTGGAATTTATAGCCTCCGACCCTCCTCGAAGGATCACGGCATTGCCTGCTTTCAAACATAAGCCCGTTGCATCCGCCGTGACATTCGGCCTTGCTTCATAAATAATTGCGATAACCCCGATCGGCACGCGCATCCTGCCTACTTCCATCCCGTTCGGCCTTCTCCACATCTTTACAATCTCTCCGACGGGATCGGGCAGCGCGGCGATTTCAAGGAGCCCCTTCGCCATGTCTTCAATCCTCTGTGTGGTAAGGGTGAGCCTGTCGATCATCGCCTTTGACATGCCTTTCTTCCGAGCTGAGGCAAGGTCCTTCCGGTTCTCCCTCTGAAGCTCTTTTGCTTTCTTCCGCACAGCCTCGGCCATTTTTATAAGCGTATTGTTTTTCTGCCCGGACGAAACCTTTGCAATCGCCCTCGCGCCTTCTTTGGCTTCTATTGCCTTTTGCAGAACAAATGATTTTATGTCCATCGAGACCTCCGGTAAAACAATTATCGTCATTCCCGTGAAAACGGGAATCCAGAAAACACAAAACTGGATTCCGGCTTAAGGACTGCCGGAATGACGGACAAACAGAGTTTTGCAAACAGACTCTAATTAATTCCGCTGTATTTTAGCACATGTAATTGAAAACGGGCCAAGCATATCTTAAATTAAAGAAACCCCGGGTATTGCCGAAAAGATAACTGTAAGGAATAGGACAAACAGGAATTAAACAGACAACCGGAACGATTATTTTTTGATGGGTATACAAATCTTAATTCAGCTTTAAAATCTGTTATAATATTTCCCCTATGTCAATGTTGGACAAATATATCACCGAGCCGAAGATCGCGTACTTCTCGATGGAGATCGGGCTGAACGATGAAATACCGACCTTCTCAGGCGGTCTGGGAGTGTTGGCCGGAGACACGGTGAAGTCGGCGGCTGACCTGATCCTGCCTTTTGTGCCGGTCACGCTCATCAGCCGGAAAGGCTATTTCCGGCAGGAGCTCGACAGCAAGGGACATCAGATCGAGCACCCGGCAATATGGGACCCCTCCAAACTGCTGAAAAAGACCGGGGAGAAAATCTCCTTGACAATGGAAGGCAGGTCCGTTTTTATTCAATCGTGGGTTTATTTTGTCGAAAGCCCGAGGGGCGGCAGCAGCATCCCGGTAATTTATCTCGATACCGACCTCCCGGAAAACAGTCCCGAAGACAGGACGTTGACGGATTATCTATATGGAGGGGATGACGCCTACAGGTTAAAGCAGGAGGCGCTTCTCGGCATAGGCGGCGTAAGGATGCTCAGGAAACTCGGCTTCAAGATTAAAAAATACCACATGAACGAAGGGCACGCCGCTTTTTTAACGCTTGAGCTGCTCCACAAGTTTAAAAAGGACATAGAGGCGGTATGGGATGAATCCCAGATATGGGACTTTGAAGCCGTCAAAGACCTGTGCGTTTTTACTACGCATACGCCGGTTGAGGCGGGACACGACAAGTTCTCATACGAGCTTTACAACAAAGTTCTCGGCGATTATTTCCCTGAAAAGATCCTCAAAAAGCTTGCCGGAGACAACAAGATCAACATGACGCTCCTCGGTTTTAACCTGAGCAAATACGTCAACGGGGTTGCAAAGAAACATGGAGAGGTCTCAAAATCCATGTTCCCCGGTTACCAGATAAACGCCATAACAAACGGGGTGCATTCGTATACGTGGACCTGCGAGAGCATGAAAAAAATATTCGATAAGTATCTTCCCGGCTGGGCCAACGAGCCGGAGATATTTGTGAGGGTCGGGGCGATACCCGACGACGAGCTGTGGGGCGCCCATATGGAGGCAAAGAAAAAACTTATCGATTACGTCAATTCCGTCTCAAGTGCGGATATGGATTACGAGACCCTGACCTTCGGTTTTGCAAGAAGGGCGACGGCCTATAAAAGGGCCGACCTCCTCTTTACGGATTTTAAAAGGCTTGAGAAAATAGGAACTGGCAAAATCCAGCTCGTTTATGCGGGGAAGGCGCATCCGCGAGATACGGTCGGCAAGCAGCTTATTGAAAAGATATTTTCTTACGCGGAACAATTAAAAGACAAGATCAAGATCGCCTTTATCCAGAATTATAATATGGAGATCGCGCTGAAGCTTGTATCAGGAGTTGACGTATGGCTGAACACTCCTTTGAGGCCCCTTGAGGCGTCAGGCACAAGCGGCATGAAAGCAACGCACAACGGCGTGATGAACTTCAGCGTGCTTGACGGGTGGTGGATAGAAGGGCATATTGAAGGGTTTACAGGCTGGTCGATCGGCCCTGCGCCGACAGATATAAGCCCCGACAACAATATGAATAAAATAGACGCCGAAGACCTCTATCAAAAACTTGAAAACGTGATAATCCCCCTCTATTACAATGACCGCAAGACCTGGGTAAGGATGATGCAGAATGCCATCGGCAAAAACGCCTACTACTTCAACAGCCACAGGATGATGCGCAGATACGTGACCGAAGCGTATATCCGGTAAGCGAGATTACCTTTTTCGGGCGTTTAATTTATAATCCTAAATACGGCAGTTAGCCACGAATGGACACGAATAAACACGAAAGAATACAAACCTTTTAAGATAAATATATCTTTAATCAAAATGGTGACGAGGACAACAGTTACAACTTTTTATTTATTCGTGAAAATTCGTGACAATTCGTGGCTAAATTGCTTTTTTTAGGATAATTAACCGTGAATCCGAAATATCAAATACTGCTTTTGATCGCCCTGATATTCGGGGTCATTTCGTTTGGAACGCTCGGATTCTCAATAATTGAGGGATGGCGCATCTTCGACTCACTCTACATGACGGTCATTACCCTTACAACTGTAGGGTACTTGGAAGTCCATCCGCTGTCAACTGCAGGCAGGGCCTTCACGATAGTCCTGATACTTTCCGGCGTCGGGACGATGTTATATGCATTAAGTGTCGGAGCCAGGGCGCTCCTTGAAGGAGAGATAAGAGAAATTTTAGGGAGGAGAAAATTGAGCAAGAAAATAGGGGAGTTAAAAGATCACTACATTATATGCGGATTCGGCAGGATGGGTAAAATAATCTGCAGGGAGATGACGCAGGACGGCGCCGCTTACATAGTAATCGAAAAAATGTCGGAAGTAGCCGCTTCCATGGATAAAGATATCCTCATAATTCAGGGCGACGCAACACAGGACGCCGTCTTAAAGGAAGCAGGGATTGAAAGGGCCCAGGGCCTCATCTCGGTGCTGTCAACCGATGCGGATAACCTCTATGTCGTGCTGTCCGCAAGGGGTTTAAATTCAAAGCTTCGGATAGTGGCGAGGGCGAGTGACGAAGGGGCGGAGCAAAAATTATTCAGGGCCGGCGCCGACAGCGTCGTTTCACCTTACTATATAGGCGGCCTGAGGATCGCCCACACGATCCTGAAGCCGGCCGTCGTCGACTTTATAGAGTTCGCTACAAGGAGCGGGAATATCGAATTACAGATGGAGGAGATCAAAGTTAAAGAGACCTCTCACATAGTGGGCAAGGCCCTTGATGAATGTGAGATAAGGAAGGACCTCGGGATAATAATAGTCGCCATAAAAAGGGAGTCCGGCGAGATGGAATTCAACCCTACCTCCGCGACCGTGATAAGAAAAGGGGATACGCTCGTGGCAATGGGCGAGACAAAACATTTAAAGGCGCTTGAGGATATGGTGGGGGTATGACAGCGGTACCCTCGCCCCTTGCGGGAGAGGGTTAGGGAGAGGGGGAGAATCCGGCAATCTTCCTCTCTACAAAATCTTTAAATTCTTTCCTGAACCTATCCACGCCGAATCTTTCGGCATTCTTCCTTATCGCATAAGGATCGTATTTATCCTCAACGGTAATAAATCTTTTTACAGCGTCAATCAATGCGGAAGCTGTTTGCTCATAGAAAAATATTCCTGTAGGTTTTTCTTCTGTGCGGACGTATGGCGATACGCCCCTACTTCTGACTTCTGACTTCTGACTTCTGACTTCCCCGAAGGGGATCACCGTCTCCGTCGCGCCGCCTTTTCCATATGCAATCACAGGCGTTCCGCAGGCCTGCGCTTCGACAGCGACGATGCCGAAGTCTTCTTCCGCAGCAAAAACAAACGCACGGGCTTTTTGCACGTATTCAACCAATATTTCTCTTTCCTGAAATCCGAGAAATTCGACATTCTTCTTAGCCCTGCTTTTCACCTTCTCTAAATCCGGCCCCTCGCCGATAACGACAAGCGGAAGCCCTGTTTCAGAGAACGCCTCGACTATCAAATCCATTTTTTTATAAGGGACCATCCTTGATACGGCAAGGAAGTAGTCGTCTTTTTTGTCATTCAATTTAAACCTGTCAATATCAACAGGCGGATAAATCACCTCGGAATCCCTCTTATAAACCCGTTTGATCCTTTCCTTTATATAACTTGAGTTTGCGATGAAGCAATCCACTCTTTGCGCCGTTTCAAAGTCCCACTTCCTGATACGGTTTAAAATAAATTCCACGACGGCTCCCTTGATGCCGGAGTCAAGCCCCGTCTCTTTGAGATACTGATCCCTTAAATCCCATGCGTACCTCATCGGTGTATGACAATAGCAGATATGAAGCTGTTTGGAATTTTTCCTGACGCCTTTGGCAACCGAGTGGGAGTTGGAGATTATCAGAGCGTAATCAGACAAATCAAACCGCCGGACCGCGAAAGGCATAAGAGGCAGGTAATTGCGGTATCCGGTTTTTGCGGAAGGAAGTTTTTGGATGAAAGAGGTTCTGACTTTTTTATTCAGTATGAAGCCCCTCTCACCGTTTGAAAGAAAATCTATCTGGCAGAAAAGATCGGCTTCAGGGAAGACATGCAGGATCTGCTCCAGCACCCTCTCGGAGCCGGCATAGTTTACAAGCCATTCGTGGATAACGGCGGTCTTCAGGTATTTAACACCTCTTCAAAAACTTTGATATGCTCCTTTGCGGACTTCTCCCACGAAAACAGCTTCACCCTCTCAAGCCCTTTTTGAATAAGACCCTGCCTTAATGCTTCATCCGTCAGGACCGCGTTCAAGCCTTCCGCTATGCTGTCGACGGTGAAAGGGTCCACGTAATATGCGGCGTCTCCGCAAACCTCAGGGAGACTTGTCGTATTTGACACAACTACCGGACAGCCGCAGGCCATCGCTTCCAGGGGAGAAAGGCCGAACCCCTCATAGAGAGAAGGATAAATGAAAAGCTTAGCGTTTTTATACAGACTTATCAAATCCTCATCCGAGGCATATCCGTAAAAAATTATGTTCTTGTTTTCACCGATCAAATTATTTAATTCCTTATCGGCAAAGATGTTTTTCCTCTCCCCGGCGATCACGAGCTTAACGCCGGATAATTTCAGCCTGCCGAAGGCCGATATCAGGTTTTTGAAATTCTTCCTCGGGTTTATGGAAGAGACCGCCAGGATGTATTCACCGTGTTTGTAATCAATGGTTTTCTCGGAGACGGCTAAAAACCTTTCGGAGACGGCGTTGTAGATGACCTCCACTTTTTCTTCAGGAACCTTTAATAGCTCGACAATCTCTTTTTTGGAAAAATTACTTACCGTCACGATTTTTAAAGCGTTCTTTGCTATTTGAGGGATCAGGAATCTGTAGTAATAATAAAAGGCCCTGGAAAACCAGCCCGGATTCCTCAGAAAAGCCAGATCATGAATGGTGACGATCTGGTCTCTGTAATATGCCGGAGCGGTATTTGCCAAATTCAAAAGAAGCGGGCTTCCGAGTTTCTTTAAATAACGACTAAGCTCCATTTGTTCCCATAAATGTCCGCTCCTTTTGCCGAGCGCGTATACGCCTAATTCCATTGAAAGCTCTTTATGAAGTATTTCATTGGGCGCCAGGAGCGAGATGTCCTTATGCAGCGTTTTCAACTGCCGCGAGATCTCCACGGCATAACGCTGCACGCCGGTAATGTTCTGGCTTAAAAACCTGGCATTAATATAAATATGCATTACGTGCTTAATTACCGATCAAATTTTTATAAACATTGAACGTCTCAAGGGCTATCTTCTTCTGGGTGTAATTCCTCAAGACCCTCTCGCGTCCTCTTTGTCCAAGCATGCTTCTTAAAGCAGCGTTATTCATAAGCTCATTTATTTTCTTTTTGAGCTCACCAATGTCCCCTTCCCTGAATATCAGCCCGGCGTCATTTATCACACGCGGTATCTCGCCGGAGCTTGAGCCGATTACCGGCACCTCACATGCCATGGCTTCAATTAATACCCTCCCGAATTGCTCCTTCCAGCCCGGAGTCGTGAGGGAAGGCAGCACAAGACAGTCCAGCCGATTCAGATACGAAGGGATCTCCCCTGATGCGACCCGGTCAATGATCTCCACCCTGCCGCCGATCCCGTATTTTTCCGCCGCCGCCGATATTTCTTTTTTCAAAGGCCCGCTCCCGAGGATTAAAAGCATGGAATTTACCGGGGCTTCGGATACGGCCTCTATAAGCTTCAAGATGCCTTTTTCCTCAACAAGCCTGCCGATATACCCGATAATAAACCGGCCATCTTTAAAGGAAATTTTATCACCGAAGCCGCGACCGTTCGCTTTCTTGAAAATATCGGGGTCCACGCCTAACTGGGGGATTACGGCTATCTCCTTTTTAAAGCCCTTTCTCCTCAGCACGTCCCGCGCTTCCTCATTCCCCGCTAGCGCAACGTCCGCCGAATTGAAATTGTATTGCTCGATAAAAGAAAAGGGGAAAGGGTATCTCTTGTAAATATTCTGCCACGTGAAAAAGAGGGCTTTGGCGTTGATTTTTTTTGCGAGCCTCATCGCTTGAAATGTAACAAAGCTGTAATGCTCTTCGTCGATGTGCATTATGTCGGGTTTGACGTCATTGATTATTTCTGCAAGCCCTCTATAGAAATGAAAATGGTTTTTGCCGGTCAGAAATATTTCCAACGGATGTATGTCATACATGTCGGCTTTGTTGACTTCCAGTTTATGGTTTCCCCAGGATGCAGGAGCTACAAGGTGTAATTCCACCCCAAGCATTGAAAGCTCTTCCAGTTTGTTATGATAAGCCCCCCCTATCATGGCTTTTGAGATCATAAGGACTTTCATGCGGTCATCTTTGCCAAATACCTTCTCACCACAGAGGCACTGAGGCACAGAGTGAAGCAAGGACTATGCAGTAAGTAGTAGGCAGAAACACTTTTAGTGCTTACTCCTTAGTGCCTACTGCCTACTTTTCTCCGTGTCTCCGTGTTCTCTGTGGTTAATTCTTTTATTTTGTAAACCAAGGGGCTAACGCTCGGCTATAACGACCAGATCCCCTCTGAACATAAATCCCATAAACCATAATTTCAAAAACCATTTCACAATTCTCACCATTGGATTTTGTGCCGGTTCTTTGTCCTCTTCAACTCTTATTTTGGAAAACCCTTTTTCATTTAAAAGCGCTGTTATACTAACGGCATTAAGTAACACGACATAATGAACGAATCTTTTTTGGCTTCCATCGATGCTGTTGGAGACGAATCGATTGATGGATAGCATCTACTGAAAGATAGTATCTGTTTGTAGTTACCTCATAACGTATCA
>JACRHB010000094.1 GCA_016217725.1 Nitrospirota bacterium
GACCTATGTTCCGAGTACCTCGCGGACAACAGCGCGTTCTATCAGAAGCTCGATGAAATGAAATCGGACATCTTCAGGAATGCCAGGGTTGTAAAAAAGAGGGTTGCTGTGATTGATTTCCCTGAACTGAACGGCAGGAGTTCCGGATTCGGCAGATATATTTCGGAGGAGTTGATAACAAGACTCGGGTCAGAGAGGATAGACCTCGTGGAGAGGAACCTTCTCGACAAGGCATTGACTGAGCTCAAGCTCAACAACACCGACCTTTTTAACCCCAAGACCGCGAAGAAATTCGGGGAGCTTACGGGCGCGGATGCGCTCCTGACCGGCACCTATGTTGATACTGGGAAGGCCGTAAGGCTTAATTCAAGGTTGATAGATACTGAGACAGGCAGAATCCTGTCAACCTCAGGCGTTGAGATGGCAAAGACAACCGTGATGTGCAGGACGCTGAACACCGTAGGCGTCGATGGAGCGCAGGAAGCAGGCTCATACAGGCAGGCGGGCGCGTTGGCAAAGGCGCGCGGAAAGAACCTTATTATAAACGGAGATTTCAAAAAGCGCTTTGAAGGCTGGCAGAGGACTGTCGGGGACGAAGGGAAAGGCTCAAGTAAGGTTGAGATAGCGAAGTATATAAACTCGAATTCAGGCACGGCCCTGCATATCAGGCACACAGGCGAAGGATTCATACAGTTTGAGCAGGCTGTCCCGGTGGCTGACACGGACCTCGTCTTTTCGGCGAGTTTCATGGGTAGAAGCGCCGAAGGCGGCATGATCGCCTTCAGCGGCACGGGGATAAGCCAGATAGTCCTTCAATTTATGGACGAGAACGAGCATGTCCTCGGGCAGACCGGTCTTGTAATCCATGTAAAGAACATGTTCGCCGATACGCCGCTTATAGGGGTGCCGCGGCTTACCGCCGACACAAACACAAGCCGGTATGTGGAGCTTAAAAACGGGATGCCTTACAGGGCCTATAAGATAGACATCAACCGTGAACTGGAGGAGAACCTTATAGGCGTCAATCCAAAGAGCGTAAAGAAGATAGGCATTGGCGTATGGTGCAGCGCGACGCGTCAGGGGGCCGCTACGGAGCTGTGGATTTCGGATATAACATTGAGTTATAAATAAAAGATGCTTCCTAATTCCGGGAAGGCTGCTTTGGTTGAAAATACCATGAAGATTTTTGCGGAATGATCTTCCCCGCAGCAAGCTGCGAGGAATTAACCCGAAGAGATTAAAAAGAAGAAGCCTTATACACATCTTGGGTGTAAGGAGGACGCAACTATGGTCTCAACTATTGTGCAATGGCTCGTGATTCTCTTCCTTCCCTCTTTCTTTTTCTTCCGTTGGCTAATAAGAGATGAAAAACAATGGCGCGAGGAGAGTGCACGAAACGAAGAGCGGTTGAGGCTCAAACAGCAGGCATACGATGCGAATCAGCGGGCCGTTAGCCAGCGTCTTTTTGGATTCGTAACCGATACTTCCAGCATTCTTCAAAGTCTGCCGAAAGATATTGATGTCGCAGAACACGCCCTTGACGAAGCTGAAGGGGAATTTGCGGATGGAGCCTTCGCTCCATTCTGGGATGCGGTCGAGCGCGCTGCGACCCACCTGGCGCATTTTGATCTCGGAATCCAGCAGATTCTCAATCATTCCGCCAGCTATAAGACCGAGAGGAAAATGTTAGATTCAACACCACCGCCATTCCCATTGGATTACACGCTTCCAGAGGTTGCGCGCACAGTGGATCGAATGCGTTGTATTGTCCGGCTGGCTCAAAAAGACTTTCACTACGCCACGATTTACGAACAGCGCAAAACTAACCAGTTGCTTGTAAAAGGCTTTACAAACCTTGGTCAAGCGTTGAGCGAGATGAGTCGCCGCCTCGAAGCCTCTATAACGGCCCTTTCCGGTTCGATTTCCGATCTTGCCGTAAGCAACCAAGAAAATGCACAAGCGTTACTTCTAAGCTCTGAATCTCTTCGAGAGCAACTGCAATCTGACGCTGCTGAAAGGCGCTCTCATGAGGAACAGGAAAGGGAGATGCTCGATAACATCCAGCGTCGAAGGAAACCACGTTATTAAGAAGAGTCCAACAATGCGCTACACCTGACCGCTATTCCGCATTGAGTAGGAGAAGATATGCCACGAATTAAACCAACTTCGGTCCATGATTTATTAAGATGCTTCCTAAGTCCGCGAAGGCTGCTTTGGTTGAAAATACCATGAAGATACTATTTATAATCATGGCCATAGCCGGTTTGACCGGCTGCGCCACTCTTCAAGGAGGCAAGGACTTTAGCTATGTCCCGAGGCATAACGAGCCTGGCTGGGGCATGGTGGCGAACACCGGGAGAAACATCCTTGACGTTGAACTATACAGGCAGGATGGGAATGACAAGTATACCCTGATAAAAGAAATC
>JACRHB010000010.1 GCA_016217725.1 Nitrospirota bacterium
CCAGGCTAAGCAGAAATAAAATTAGTTGCATTATGAAACGTTAGATTATTAAAATGCAACTATATCTTTCATGGACCTAAAATTTATAGTTAACGTCTTTTAGAATCAGTATTTTTTGAGCATTATCGCTTAACTATAATTTTCTCGTTAAAGCCGCAATTGAAAATTGCAACAACCGTCGCTTTATTTCTGAAAGAGATCACTCCCCCAAAATGCAGTAAATACAATCGGTTGCACGTTTTCATCTCCTGGCATGATTTGTGATTATACAAGACTCAATATTCAACAATTCACACCTTAACAAAAAGGAGGATGAAAATGAAAAAGCTTATGAAGAAATTAGAAGACGTTTACGCAGCAGCAGCTTATGCGGAAGCAGGGGAGACAGAAGCCGCAAGAGAGATCATGAGAGAGGAAAAGAGGACTCAGAAAAGAGAGCAGATCACAAAAAGACCCCGCACCCAGTTGAGAGCGCGTGAAAGAGAATAACTGACTGATGAAATGAAAAAAATCATGCGGGAAATCGACGATACAACGTCCTCTATCACTTTTGCCGGTACCGAGGAGCGCGAAAAGGCAAGGGACATCTTGAAGGGACATAAGACGGTGCTCCTTGCCATTTCCGACAGGATGTTCAACAGGCATGCATTTAAGTATGCCATGAATATAAGCCGGAGGATCGAAGCGAGCCTGGAAATTTTATATATCACGGAACCAGACCGGGAAAGAAGAGGGTTTAAAGACTTTTTGTCGGAAGTTGAAGAAATAGGCTTCAGGTTCAGCCTTGTAATGAAAAACGGCTGCGTGAAGAAGGCGATCCTCGATTATACGAACAGGCGGAGCGAGATACTGTTCGTAATAATCGGCGCGGAGCTTGAGCTCAATATCGGATGCGAGGTTACCGAGAAGGTTTTTTCAAAGGGGTGGAAGAAATTAAAATGCCCGCTGGTCGTGGTTTCAAAAAATGAGGCGCCTTCTACTGCGTGACAATTCGCAGTAATATCGACCTTACTCCTGCGAATTGTCATGCCGGCCTTAACTACACTATGGTAGAGAAGTCTTGTAATCTTTAGTTAATTACCACTCGCCTTATTTCAGTTAATGATTTAAAGGTTCAAGGGCTTAAAGGTTTAAGGGTTAATTCAACCTTTAAACCTTTCAACCTTTCAACCTTTAAACAAAATCGTTATACTACTCTTTAAATGGTTATTGCACCGGATAAAGAAGACATCTCTAGTCTCACTCTCAAGGGTTTAATACTCCGCTTCATCGAAAGATACCGCATCTTCCATTTAAAAGCCGTTCAGATCCTGCTTGCGATAACCACGCCGCTTCTGCTCGGAACCGTGCTGGTCCTCGGCTGGATGTACGGCAATAAAATCAAGGAGATTGTAACCGAAGATTTCAACCAGCAGCAGTTGGTCCTTGCGCAGCATGCCTCCCGCCAGATAGAGAACAACCTGAACATGCTCAAAAAAGAGCTGATATTGCTCAGCCTGTCGCCTTCCATTCAATACTTTGAAAAAGTTTCAATCGGAAAACGAATGGGAATCACCTATTCAAGCGTCAGGGAGACGGGCACACTGGAGATAAGATTCATTGAATCCATGCAGCAGCAGGACCATGTCACGATGAGATACATCGAATCCTTAAGACAGCAGACTCATATGCTGGACGGCAATGGCTACCGTATTGAAAATACGCAGCCGGAAGACCTTTTATATCTTAAATGGGCGGGGCAGGTGCAAAATAAGGGAAAGGTTCTGTTTGGAGAAATCACCCCCGTAGTCAGCGGCAGGGATTCACAGAATCTCATTATGAAGCTTGCCGTGCCGGTCTGGCAGGTTTCAGTTGATGAAGCCCATCCGTATGTAACGGATAAATTCTCCGGCGTTCTCTTATTTGTCGTTGACACGACAACTTTAATAGAAAGGGTGACAAAAGGCATCAGGTCCGGCAAGACCGGCTACGCCTGGGTTATCAACGAGAACGGGCTTTTTCTCTATCATCCCGAAAGGGATTTCATAGGGAAAAACGCCTTTGAGGCGAGAAAAGAAAAAAGACCTACAATATCGTTTGCGCGGATCAACGAAATACAAAAAGACCTGATGCTTGCCGGAAAGGAAGGAACCAGTTGGTACATTTCGGGATGGCACAAGGGGGTCGAAGGAGAGATCAGGAAACTGATTGCCTATACTCCCATTCATCTAAACGAGCCTGAAAACCGTTTGTGGTCGATTGCGGTCGTTGCTCCCATAAGCGAAGTGGAAAATGCAATCCAGTCGATACATATCCACCAGTTCTCTTTGCAGTCCCTGATTATCGTCATCATCCTGCTTGGTGGCATAACGGTCATATCCCTCATGATTACGTGGTCGCACTCGCTTGAGCAGGAGGTTGAAAGCAAGACCATCGAATTGAAGAAATCCGAAAACCGGCACAGGCTGCTCATCGAGCATGCGAATGACATTATATTTACGGTAAACCGCAGCGGCGATATCCTTTCAATCAACAATGCCGGCTCCTTATTCTTCAGAAGCCCCAAGGAAGAGCTTGTCGGAGAAAATATCGGGGAGATATGCCGCAATGAGGGCAGCGCATCCCAGCAGTTCAAGGCTATTGAGGAAGCCTTCAATACGGGAGAGAGCAAGCAGATAGTTTACTCAGTGAACATCGGCGATGCCGAACACTGGCTCAGCACAAACTTCAACGGGCTTCTCGACGAAAACGGAAGCGTATTTACGGTTCTTGGAATCGCAAGGGACATTACGAGAAGGAAAAAAATGGAAGAGCAGATGTTCCATACGGAAAAACTGGCGTCAGTAGGCACGCTGGCCGCAGGCGTGGCGCACGAGATAAATAATCCCCTGGCGATAATACTCGGCTTTACAGACCTTTTGCTCGAAAAAGTCCCAAAGGATTCCGAGTTGTACGATACCCTGAAAACAATAGAAAAACACGGCACAAATGCAAAAAGGGTCGTGGAAAATCTTTTAAGCTTCACCAGGGTATCTGAAGAAAAAGTGGAAGAGGTGGATATAAACAGGAATATGGATTCGGTGCTTGACGTTACAAGGAACACCTTCTCGCTCAACAGGATTTCGATTAAAAAAGAATTATCCGAAGACCTGCCCCATGTAAAGGGAAGCGCCGGAGAGCTTCAGCAGGTATTCTTCAACATCATCACCAACGCCTTAAGCATTATGAAAAGCGGAGGCGCTTTAACGGTCCGCACGCAATCTGTAGATGAAGGGGGAAAAGTTGAGATAAGGATATCCGATACGGGCGCTGGGATCAAAAAAGAGCACAGGTCAAGGATATTCGACCCCCTCTTTACAACCAAGAAGGTGGGCGAAGGGACGGGCTTAGGGCTTTTTGTTTCATACGGGATCATATCAAAATACGGCGGCAAGATCACCTTTGAAACAAAGACCGAAGAGGAATCAAACGAACACGGGACTACTTTTATAATAATTTTACCGGCGATAAAGACGGTGAAAAGTTGAAAGTTGAAAGTTGAAAGTTCAAAGTGAAAAGTTGAAAGATTAACACACCTTATTATTGATTCGGCCACCTTTCAACTCTTAACTTTTAACTCTCAACTCTTAACTCTACTAATATTGGAGGAAACAATGCCTGAGAAATTACTGATCGTAGACGACGAGCCCGACATGCTGAAGCTGCTCAGCATGATTATCAGAGAAAAGACTTCTTATGAATCCGTAACTACGAACAACCCGCTTGAGGCCGTTGAGCTGGCAAGGCAGGGCGGGTTTGATCTGGTCATAGCGGACCTGAAAATGCCGGGGCTTGACGGCGTGGAGCTTCTCGACGCCATTAAGAGCATGGATGAAGATATCCCGGTTATTATTATCACGGCATACGGCAATGTAGAATCAGCGCTTGAGACAATGCAGAAAGGCGCCTTTGACTTTATAACAAAGCCGTTCAAAAAAGAGCAGATACTTTTTACGATAGACAAGGCGTTGAAGCTGGTCAAACTCAAAAAAGAAAATGAAGCGCTGAAAGAGAAGCTGAAGAAAAACGGACAGTGACCTCCCCTTTATCTAATCTCAAAAAATATTGTATCTTAAAACACTGTGGCAATAATAAACCTGAAGATCTGGCACAAGATGATCATCGGCATATCCGTCCCCTCACTGATCGTCATATTCGGCGGACTGCTGAGCTACGAATACACAAACGACATAAAGAACAGGCAGGGTTACGTCCAGCTTGCCGACGACCTCAAGGAAAAGGTGCTTGAGGTCAGAAGGAATGAGAAAAACTTCCTCCTTCACAAGACCCCGGAATATTACAAATATTGCCTGGATGCCACAAACAATTTCAATAATTTCGTCGACGACATATCCCCGGAGATAATCGAAGAGATCGGGAAAGAAGACTTCTTGCTGCTCCGCAGATCCACCCAAACATATTCCGCTCTAATGCCGGATTTGCACGAGCATTATCTGCGGGAGACCGGCATCGTCGAAAGGGTAAGGGAAGAAGGGAGAAAACTCGAAACTTACGTAACGCCGGGAAGACACGCAAAAGAGCTTTCAAAAGATTTCATATTAAACCTGAGGCGGCTTGAGAAAAATTATATGCTTTTCCGGGACAAGAAATCCTTTATGGAATTAAACACTGGGCTCGAGCAGTTGAAAAACATAACCCCCTTCTGCGTGGAATGCGCGCCTTACATAGACGTCGTTCGCAACCTTTTTTCAAGCTATAACAAAAGCGATTCACTGGTAAACGATTTACAGGTCGTCGGAAGCAAGCTTGAGGAGATCACGAACAGGATAGCGATCAGCGAGAGACGGAGGATAAGCTCTTTTATAACATCAACACAGCGCTATCTGCTCCTGGCCCTTGTGCTGATCTCCTTATCCGGCCCCTTCTTCGTTTATAGGACTGCAAACTATATAGTCGCTCCGATCAAACGACTTGCCGAGATCACGAGGAAAATATCGGAAGGCGATCTGACGCTCAGGGCGCCCATCCGGGAGCACGACGAGACGTATTCCCTCGCCCTGTCTTTCAACACCATGCTCGATCATCTTCAACTGACGCATCAATCGTTGGAGAAGAGCCTCGAGCTTCTGCGTGAGAAACAGGCTCAACTGGTCGAGGCGGAAAAGCTCGCCTCTCTGGGCACGCTCGCCTCCGGAGTCGCGCATGAGCTAAACAACCCGCTTAACAATATATATCTTGCAACCCAAACGCTCTATAACGAAATAGACCCCGCTAAGAATCCTGAAATCGTAAACGAAAGCATAAAGGATATTTTCTCCCAGACACTCAGGGTAAAGAGGATAGTCGGCGACCTCCTCGAGTTTGCCAGAGGGAAAGGACCTGAGTTGAAGCAGATTAAGATAGTGGACGTAATCAACAAAGTGCTGAAGCAGATGACCGCGACAGGCGAGATGGAAAACGTGAAATACAACGTCTTGGCGAAAGAGGACTTTGAAATGCCGGGGGACAGTCTGCTGCTCGAGCAGGTTTTTGTAAACCTTTTCGGCAACGCAATCGATGCGATGGATGGAAACGGCGCCTTGATTATAACGGTAGATAAAACGGACGACAACATAAGGATCAGGATTACGGACACCGGCAAAGGCATACCCGACGAAAACATGCTTAAGGTCTTCGACCCGTTCTTTACGACCAAGGAAAAAGGCACCGGCTTGGGACTTCCGATCGTTTACAGTATAATAAAGAAGCACAACGGCGAGATATACGTACAAAGCGAGCCGGACCAAGGCACGACTTTTACAATAAAGCTGCCGTGTTGAAATCACCCTCCCCTTCATCCCCTCCCATCAAGGGAGGGGAGATAAAGAAAGTCCCCTCATAGAAGGGTGAGGTTAGATTTCCCTCTCCCCTTGTGGGAGAGGGTTAGGGTGAGGGGGAATTAGAAAAAACAATGAACACAAAAATTCTCATAGCTGAAGACGAAGAGATAACTCTGAGACACCTGAGATACGCCCTCGAGAAAGAGGGCTACAAGCCGGTCTGTGTCAATAACGGGCTTGAGGCCTTCAACAGGCTCGAAAAAGAAGAATTCGACATCCTTGTGGCCGACATAAAGATGCCGGGGATGGACGGAATAACGCTGCTCGGCAAGGTAAAGGAAAAATACCCCGACACGGAGGTAATAATCATCACCGGCTTCGGCAGCATTGAATCGGCGGTAAACGCGATGAAAAACGGCGCCTCCGACTATATCACAAAGCCTTTCAACTTCGACGAGCTGAGCCTGAAGATCAAAAAGATTGAGGAAAAAAAAAGCTTAGAGAAGGAAAACCTCGCCCTTAAAGTCTCCCTCGCCCTCGATAAAGACACTCCTTTCATAGCAAAAAGCAAGGCGATGCAGAGAGTGATAGAGATCATCAACAGCATAGCTAATTCCGACTGCAACGTATTGATCACCGGCGAAAGCGGCGTCGGCAAAGGTCTTGTGGCGAAGCTCATCCATTATACGGGCTTGCGCAAGGAAAAACCTTTCCTGGCTATAAACTGCGCTATCTTTACCGAAGAGCTTCTGGCGAGCGAATTATTCGGTCACGAAAGAGGGGCGTTCACCGGGGCGATTGCGACAAAGCAGGGCCTGATCGAGATTGCCGACAACGGGACGTTATTTCTCGACGAGATTGCAGAGATGCCGCCGGGCCTTCAGGCGAAATTATTGAAGGTCATCGAGGATAAGGAATTCCTGCGCGTAGGGGGGACCAGACCCATCAAAGTCAACGTCCGTTTCATTGCCGCTACGAATCAGAATATAAACGAGCTTGTGTCAAGCGGCAGGTTCAGGGAGGATTTGTACTACAGGCTCAACGTTATGGATATTTATATTCCTCCTCTAAGGGAAAGAAAGAAGGACATTATCCCTCTTGCCGGGCATTTTCTCGAAAAGTATTCAAGAAAAGAGCACAAGAAGATCACCGGGTTTGCCAAAGAGACAACGGATATAATCATGTCATACGGTTTCCCCGGCAACGTGAGGGAGCTCGAAAACATTATCGAGAGGGCCGTGATCCTGGAGAAGACTCCTATGGTCACGCCTGAAAGCCTGCCGCAGAGCATAAAGCTCTTTCAGGTCGAGGCCCTCAATCCCCCAAACATTAAAACGATCGACGAGATCAACAAAGAATACGCCGAAAAGGTCCTTGAATTCGCCGGGGACAACAAGTCAAAGGCAGCGGAGATGCTCGGCATCTCACGGACGAGCCTGTGGCGGATACTGAAGAAGTAGAATTAATTCTTCTCTCCCACAAATCACTCTTATACTTTCCTGTGCTCTGGAAGTTCCCGTGTATTTCGGGAATCCTTCCCGAAATATATCCTGCTGTTGACCTACCTTATAATTTTATCCGGCCCTTATCCGGACTGTTTTCGGGAGAGACTCCCGAAACACGAAAGGTACGGGATTTATCCTAAGAACGGCAGTTATATCCACAGATTTCACAGATAAAGACAATGACATAAATGAGATAGTCACATATTGTATATTCACCCAAAAGGTGAAAGGCAAAAGTTAGTTAAGCTTTTAATAACTCTGTGATAATCTGC
>JACRHB010000106.1 GCA_016217725.1 Nitrospirota bacterium
AGCTCTTTGTCTACCTCGCTTAACGCGTTCCACCAGTTTTTCATGGCGGTTTTTTCGTCGTAGCCGTAACGGTCAACGACTGCCTTGCCGTCATTATTGTACATTGAGTCGGCATCCTTCAATGCGCTTGAAAGGATTACGCCGAGGTCGCCCTGTATCTTTAATTGAGTGTCCTGTGTCTCAACCGCTGCGCCTGCGGTTGTGAAAAACTTTGCGGTGCTTTCAACGTCCTCTGCCTTATCGAGCTTGATGTTTACCGATAAGGTCTTGCTTTGACTTCTTCAACAGTCTTGGCTACTTTCGGTATGAAGTATGAAGTCGGGGACCGGGGTCAGGCTTGCAAGTATGCTACCCCTTAATGGTTGCCACAGCTATGTATTTTGGTACAGCTATGTATTTTATTCTTGCAAATTAAGTTTTCCGTATTCTAAGATTTAACCATGCGCATCAAGCTTTCCCTCGGGATACTCTTAACCTTGCTCATACCGATACTTGTGGCTCTGTCCGTAGTGATCTATGCGGTCTACAGCCTCTCGACGATCTCCGGCAGGACGACACTCATAGAGATCTCCGACGACATCAACATCGCCCTTCTTGAGGTCAGGAGATATGAAAAAAACCTCATTCTTTTTAATGAAGAAGAAAATGTTGAAAAGTTCTACGGATATTTGAACCAGATCAAAAAAATGATCGGTGACATAGAAAATGAGCTCATCTCGGAAACCGGCAAGCTGAATTACGATCTGCTGATCAAGGAATTGGAGACGTATAAAGAAGCCTCGCAGCCGCTCATTTCCAGTGTAAAGGCTGAACAAACCCTGGTTGAAGACATAAGGCCGTTAGGCCGGATTATAGAAAAAGACGCCCTGTATAAAGAGACGGCCCTTGAGCTTCGCAGGTATGAAAAGAACTATATAATCTACAAAGAGCAGTTTGCCGTAGACAGACTGCATGCCGCAGCAAAGGAAATCATGGAAAAACAGCCGGCCATAAGCGGTTTTGTAGGAAATTATCTTGACGCCTTCGATACCCTTGTTGAAAGCGAGCGGCAGAAAGAAATCTCGGTTGAGAAAATGTGGCAGTCCGGTCGGGCGATTGAAAATATCACTATGGAATTTTCCAACAAACAAAGGATCGCCATAGACAACACCATTTCCACGTCCAAAAAACAGCTCATCGGGGCATTTGCCTTTCTCATGCTCTCAACGTTTATCCTAATATATCTTTTCTCCGATCACGTGGTGAAGGCGCTGAAGGCCATAGAGCATTCCTTCAGCAGATTAAAGGCGGGAGATTACACTTTCGGCATCGATTTGAGAAAAAGCACGGCTGCGGAAGAAATAATCTGCTTTGCCGATGCGTACAACCAGACTATCAACGACCTCAGGGAATCGAGGGAAGAATTGGAGCGTACGCTGAAAAAGCTCGCAGACGCCAACAAAGAGCTTATCGAAAGGCAGGATGAGCTTGTCGAGGCGAGAAAGGTCACTGCCATGAGGCTCCTGTCGTCCGAGATAGCGCATGAAATAAATAATCCGCTGTCGTCCATAACTACGTTCCTCGGCATGTTCCATGAAGATATGCCTGATACGGACTCTCGAAAGGAGACGCTTGCGCTGATGTTGAAGGAAACCGAGCGGTGCAGGCTGGTGCTCCAGGAGCTTGTGGACTTTGCAAGAAAGGAGCCGCTGAGGTTACGGGAAACAGACCCGAAAAAACTTTTGAATGAGGCCATTGAGATCGTGCAGAGGCAAAAGCTAAAAGATATAATCTTTAAATCGAATCTTGAAGGACTGCCTGAAAAGGTTGTTCTGGACCCCATACTGATTCATCAAGCGATAATTAATATCCTTGCAAACGCATACCAGTTTACATCTTCGGGAGGATCAATTACCGTTGAAGGATACAACGACGGCAATAACTGCATGATAATTGAAGTCAGGGATACAGGCATGGGGATTTCTCAGGAAGACCTCCCGCGCATATTCGAGCCGTTCTTTTCTACAAGGAAAGACCTCGGCGGCAGCGGCCTCGGGCTTGCATTGACAAAAAAGATAATAGAGAGGCATAACGGAGACATTCACGTTGAAAGCAGACGGGGTGAAGAGACGGTATTTAAGATCAGTCTGCCGGTTGCTTAAAAAGGAAAAAAGTTATTAGTTGTTAGTTATTAGTTTTTAGTCTAACAACTAATAACTAACAACTAAAATGGTAAAGACCCTTGTAATTGACGACGAGATAGGCGTCACAAAGTCGCTTGAGATGCTCCTTTCAAAGGAAGGCTATGACGTGACTGTCGCAAACAGGGGAGACGTCGCCCTGTCGATCATATCCGAAAACGATTTCGACATCGTCTTTACCGACTTGAGGCTGACCGACATGAGCGGACTCGACATCCTGACGCACGTGAAGAATAAAAACTCCTCCACGCAGGTCATCGTCATCACCGGTTTTGCAACTATAGAGACCGCCGTAGCCGCGATAAAGAAAGGCGCCTATGACTACCTGACAAAACCTCTCACGCCTGATACGGTAAGGATTGTCGCCAAAAGGGCTTTGGAAAAGCTTGCGCTTACGGAAGAGATAACTTCTCTCAGACAGGAGCTTTCCCAGTGTTACGGTTTTGAAAATATAATCGGGAAAAGCCCGAAGATGCAGGAGGTCTTCAAGATAATAAGACAGACCGCCAAAAGCGACAGCAGCGTCCTTATAACCGGGGAATCGGGAACCGGCAAGGAGCTTGTGGCAAGGGCTATTCATTATAATTCGGAGCGGAAAAACCACCGCTTTGTGCCGGTCAACTGCGGGGCGATCTCGAAGGAGCTGATAGAGGCGGAATTGTTCGGCTATGTGAAGGGCGCATTCACCGGGGCGGTCAGGGACAAGACCGGCTTCCTTGAGCTGGCCTCGGGAGGGACGTTGTTCCTGGACGAGATAGGAGAGACGACGCCGGACTTCCAGGTAAAGCTCCTGCGCGCAATTCAGGAAGGCGAGTTCAATAAAGTGGGCAACCCCTATCTGACCAGGGTGAATGTAAGGGTTATCGCCGCATCAAACCGTAATCTTGAAAAGGCAATCGCAGAGCGTAGCTTCAGAGAGGACCTTTTCTACCGGTTGAACGTCATATCGATCCGCATCCCACCGCTCAGAC
This sequence comes from Nitrospirota bacterium, assembly GCA_016217725.1. Classification (GTDB taxonomy): domain Bacteria; phylum Nitrospirota; class Thermodesulfovibrionia; order UBA6902; family UBA6902; genus SURF-23. The sequence goes on from JACRHB010000106.1 coordinate 3,152, forward strand.
AGAGGCGTGAAGACATCCCTATGCTGGCGCTTCACTTCATCGAAAAACATTCAAAGAAGCGCTCGGACCATAAAGTAACGGGGATTACGTCATCAGCCCTTGAGGCCTTGATGAGCCATGATTATCACGGAAACGTAAGGGAGCTCGAAAACGCTGTTGAATATGCCGTTGCCTTTGCGCGTACCGACCAGATAACGGTTAACGATCTTCCAGCTTCGATCAAAAGCAGGAAAGACGTAATGCCGGGCATTCATCTCAAACCGTTACGCGCGGCAAGGAACGAATTTGAAAAAAGCTTCGTGTTAGCGGCGCTGAAAGAGTGCGACGGAAATATATCCAGAGCCGCGCGCCTGCTCGACATCCACAGGCAGAGTCTCCAGCAGAAGATGAAAGAGCTTGGAATAAAGTTCGATGCGTTAAAGGATGAATAAGATATGAAGATACTCTCAGCTATCGACGGCTCGGACGCCGCATTTAACGCCTTCAGCTCAGCGTGTAAAATCGCCCAAAAGACATATTCATACATCACGGTCTTTTATGTGAACAAGGGTGAGGAATACACGACTGAAGAGACGGGATGGATTTCTATCAGGGAGAAAATATCGAATGAGCTTGAGAGCAAGGGGCAGGAGGTCATTCAAAAAGCATATGACATCGCAAAAGCTCACGACGTGTCGATGGAAGGGATACTTTCATACGGAGTCCCTGCAACGGAGATATTGAAATACGTCAAGGCCCACGGCATTATAAAACTGATAGCTATGGGACATTCAAGCAAGGGAAAGAGCGCCCAGGAATTCGTCGAAAGCACGACAAAAAGTGTTGTGGTGCAATCAAGAACGCCCGTCTTTGTCACAAGCTCCTCGGTCGATATCAGGAGAATTCTCATCGCAGTCGATAACTCAGAGGTTTCAAAAAAAGCGGTTGCCTTCGGAGGTAGGTTCGCAAAATCCCTTGAGGCTGAAATCGGGATCGTGTCTTTTATTCCTGACACCGAGGCGATTATCAGCGAGTATAAGCTGATAGCCGAGGTGCCTAATATCGAAAGGCATATTGATTCTTCTGAAAAGGCGCTGAAGGAAATTATGGAGCAGGCCGTCTCTACTGCAAAAGACGTCCTGAATTCCCTGGACGTCAAGGCTTCCTCAATAATTAAGCGGGGGCGCTCCGACGAGATTATTTTAGAGGCAAAAAATTATGACCTGCTCATTGCAGGCGTGAAAAGTAAACCAGGCAGGCTGACGAATAAACTCCTCGATTCCCATGATATAAACGCGATATTCGTGCAATGATTTCTTGCATGCAAGAAAACCTGTTTGAACTTTCTTCCCTGTCGCATATTATCTATTTATCCCTTTAAGTTAAACAAGTTATAAAAATTACGTACATTTCCACGCATTGTAGAGTGCAATATTTTCATTGCACCGGCATTTCTTCATTAATTGGCTAACCAATTGATTAATCGACGATTTTTGCAATGGCACGGATATTGTAATGTCCTGATGCATCTACGTTCTCAATTTTCTTGATATTGTCGTCATTCCCGCGAAAGCGGGAATCCAGAGAAAGAAGAATGGATTCCGCATCAAGTGCGGAATGACAAAAAGAGTAAAGCAATTTTTAGAGATACGACACAGATGTATTTAAATTCTATCGACAGGGCCAGGCCCCAAAAACTTTATTACCAGCTCCTTGAGATTTTGAAAGAGCATATACAGAAGGGCGATTGGAAGGTCGGGGCAAAGATACCTACGGAGGAGCAATTATCTTTTCAATACAACGTAAGCAAGGCAACGGTGCGGCTGGCGATCTCGGAGCTGGCCTCGCTGGGCTATCTGAAAAAATTCCAGGGAAAAGGGACTTACGTCAGAAGAAGAAAGCCGGAGCAGAATATCCTGATGATGGCGACTCTCGGGGAAGACTGGCTTGACTGCGATTCGCCGTGTCTTATCCGCCTGATCGAAAAGAAGATCCAGCAGCCCGACAACGGCGCCGGCGACTGTCTCGGGCTCTTTGAAGACTATTGCTTCTACATGTCAAGGGCGATTATTGCCAACGGATTTCCCTCCATGATCCAGAAATTTTACATCCCTCGCGTACTGACGCCTGATTTCATCGCCTCGGAAGACCTGACCGACACGTCCATCTATTCGCTTCTCGAAAACAAATGCGGGGTAACGATCTTACGGGTAAAAGAAACTATCGACGTGTCTGAGATTAACTCAGACGACGCAAGCCTGATGGAGCTTGAACCGGGTAAACCTGTCCTTAGAGTCAGGCACGTATGTTATGCGCAGGGTGATTCGCCGGCAGGGCTTTCGGAATCACTCTACAGAACTGACGTTCATATAAAAACCTCGGAGTTTGAGCGGCTGAGGATATAGGAAGGAGGTGAGACAATGGAAAATTTTGCAAGCTGGGTTGCGGAGCTTAATAAGACCAACCATATAGGATTCGGTCTTCTCACTATCGGCACTATGGCGGGGATCGGCATCACCATAGCTTTTTTGGCGGAGATGATTTTTAAGGCTCTCGGCATAAAAAACGACAAGATCGAAATTCACCATTAGTCAATAAGCCAAGACGTGAATCGTGACCGGTTAACGTGTCCGTAAAAAGAATAAACGGACACGGATAACGAATTTATTCGAGTCAATTCGTGAAAATTCGTGGCTAAAAAACTTTTTTAAGGTTGAAATCTAAATTGATAAGGAGGTTTTAAAAAATGGATATCTTGGGTCAGATAAATCTGCCGATAGCCGGAGTTGAGATAATGGGCTGGCAGCTTATCCTACTCGGGTTGACCGTCGGGGTTATAGGCGGCTTCTTCGGGATAGGCGGCGCGTTCATGGTAACACCGGCGTTGAACGTTTTCGGTTTTCCGATGGCGTATGCAATAGGCACAGACATGGCGCATATTGCCGGGAAATCGATTGTAGCAACGGCCAAGCACAGAAAGCTGGGCAACGTGGATATGAAGCTCGGTTTGATAATGGTACTCTTTACGGCGCTTGGGATTGAAGGCGGCTCCAGCCTGATCATGTACCTTGAAAAGATCGGAAGGGTAGGCCCGGTTGTAAGGATAGTATATATGGTGCTGCTCTTCGGATTAGGCGCATACATGCTTTATGAATATTTAAAGTTTACAAAAGGCGCAGCCGGACAAAAGGTCAAAGACGCAGGCACGTCAGGTCTCGCGCAGAGGATGCAGCGCATTCACATACCGCCGATGATCCATCTCAAGGCGTCGGGATTGACGATATCGCTTTGGGTAGTGGGCGCGGTAGCGACGTTCACCGGGTTTCTTGCAGGTTTCTTAGGAGTGGGCGGCGGTTTTATAAGAATGCCTTCCTTGCTGTACGTCATCGGCTGTCCGACAACGATTGCGGTCGGCACGGACCTGTTTGAGGTAATGATCTCCGGGGCCTACGGCGCCTTCAGTTATGCGTACAAGGCGAGGGTTGAGATCCTTGCCGCGGTAGTGATGCTCCTCGGCGCCGCGGTCGGAGCTCAGTTCGGGACCGTAGCAACAAAATACGTTAAAGGACTGACCATCAGGCTTTACTTCGCGGTCACGATGCTGTTGGCAGGCGTATCGGTCATCTTCAAGCACATTTCCGCAGGCTACAAAGCGACCTATGAGCCGGCATTGAATGCCTGGGCCAAGGCGACCAGCGGATTGAGCGATAAGGTCGCGGTAAAAGACTGGCTTCTGATGAATAAATCTGCCGTCAAAGGATGGATGGCTCAGCAGTCGGACGCGGTGCATGCCGCCAATGCGATGGAAAAGATGTGGAACAATTATTCCGGTTACCTTATGCTTGGCGCTGCATGCGCCCTCAGCGCATTGATAATCATAAAGATGGTTCAGGGCGTAATGCATGAAAGAAGGCTTGCTGTTCAGGCAAAGGTTTCGGTTGAGGAATAAATTTGGGTTCTTCTGGAAATAGTATGTCCGGGAAAAATAACGTCATTCCCGATAAAATAAGAAAGGGGTCTCCTTTAATGCAAGGCATTATTCGTGTTAGCTTATTTAATTAGCAGTTAAAAACCTAACACAAAAAGGAGACCCTAATGAAAGATAGCATCTATGATCACTACATAGCAAT
>JACRHB010000009.1 GCA_016217725.1 Nitrospirota bacterium
GATGCACGAAAAATCTATGATATTCTGAAAATCCGGAGATATTGCACCCCGTACATAATAAAGAAAATGTAGTGCCCACAAGAAAATTAAAATCCTTATATCTTAAGGAGTTTGTCAAATTCATATATGAAGTCGGGAAATTGTGACGGAGACTGCGACGACAACAACGCCGCAGTCAACCCCGGAGCAGCCGAGATAAACAACAACGGCTTAGACGACGACTGCAATCCAGCAACGCCTGTAAATACTGTTTCAGGTATTGGAGCAAACCAGCCTTTGCCGGGCTTTAACGCAAGCATACAGGTAAATGTCAACGAAGCAAACCTCCCAGAGGGTATGGTGAAGTACCGTTACAGTAAAGAGAGATTAACGTTCACGAGCACGACAATCTTATCTATCTATGCTTCGGGAGGCACGGCAACTATTACAGGCATGGGTAATGCTGTAAGGACAGGCGGGGCAAGTTGCATGGGCTGTCCGTTTACTTTAATAATAGTTGAAGGCAGTCCTGACAGTATGAGCATAAGTATAAACAACGGCGCATATTTTAAAGACCCTGTGTCAGGCACACGGGATTTGACTTCCGGCAATTTCAATCAAACAGGACAATAAAAAAAGAAAGGAGAAACTATTATGAAAAACAAACAATTTTTTGTATTGGCAATTGCTGCAGCAGTGATATTACTGATGGCTTCAATTGCATCGGCGGTTCCGGGCGCGGACGTGGTGTATTACGAAAGTCCGTGGGACGGTGGTTGGCGGTATGACTTCACATTCTACAATACATCAGATGACGGGGAATCACTTTTTGAGATGTTTTTATTTTTACCTCAGGATGAAACAGTTACCGGCCTGCTGCCTTTTCCGGTGGGATGGGACAGTATTCCGTCGCCATGGACAGAAACAAATACAACCGCGCTGGTAGATGTATTTTCAACTGACACTCCTTATGATATAGCTGCTGGAGATTATCTCGGCGGATTCAGCTTTAAAGCCGACAGAAAGGTGAGTCTGGACGGCAATATCACTTATACCGCAAATCTCTCCGGAGACAATAATGTTTCCGGCACAGCGACTTTAGCTCCCGAACCGATAAGCTCAATCCTCTTTGTAACCGGCGGTATATTATTGGCAGGCAGAAGATTATTAAGAAAGAGGACATAACGTTATGCAGAGGGATGCGGAAGAAGCCGGCGCTTTTCCGCATCCCATAGACGAACAGGGTCAGGCTTAACTGTTGAATTTAATATCTCAGGATATAAGTTTGCTTCAATACTTGCCCTCACAAGAAAAAAATTACTTATCCCCAACTCCTTCATATCCGCCACCGGAAGCCCGATGACGGCATCCGGAAAATCCCCTTCTTGACATGCTCTATATTGTTCTTCATACTAACAATTAAAAAGAGGTGTAACGAATGGATGCAAAAGAATTATTCCGGGAAGGACAAGGCTTCTTCGTCGAAGGTAAGTACGGAGAAAGCATCACATCGTTTTCAAGAGCCATCGAGGCCGGCGAAAAAACTGAGATAGCCTTTTTAAGCAGAGGTGTTGCATATTTCAAGATGGAGCAGTTCGATAAGGCGGCGCAGGATTTCAACGTTGTCATTGACATAAACAGCGGGAATTTCCGGGCCCACTTCTATCGAGGGATATCGTATATGGCAAAACAGGATTATGAAAATGCTATAAAGGATTTCGACAATACCATAAAAATCAACTCCGCCTATGGGGCGGCCTTTTTCGCCCGAGGCACAGCTTATGCCCAGATAGGAAATGAATATGAAGCGCAAAGGAGCATCCAGACAGCGATCTCCTGTTCTGAGGCATCAATGCAATGGGTTGCAGACCACTATGGCATGTTCAGGACACAGTTTGATCAGGCCATGGCGCTTATGCCGGGTGAAAGCGATTTTTCTGAAAACCGCAGCGAGCGGATAAACAAACTGAGAGAGTTTTTTGAAGAAGATAAATAAGTGAATCAATCAAACAAGGCTTCAACGAATTCCGAGGGATCGAAATCCTGCAGGTCCTCGACCGCTTCTCCTACGCCTATTAATTTAACGGGTATATTGAGCTCTTTATTGATCGCCAGGATGATGCCGCCTTTTGCGGTGCCGTCGAGTTTTGTCAGGGCGATGCCGGTCACGCCCACTGCGTCATTAAATATCTTTGCCTGGTTAATGGCGTTCTGCCCCGATGTGGCGTCAACCACGAGCAGCACCTCGTGAGGGGCGGATGCCGCCTCTTTGCCGACAGCGCGTTTTATCTTTTTGAGCTCCTCCATGAGATTCGTTTTTGTGTGAAGCCTGCCCGCGGTGTCGATGATTACGACGTCGACATTTTTGGCCCTGGCGGATGACACGGCGTCAAATGCGACCGCAGCCGGGTCCGCGCCGCTTCGGTGCTTGACGATCTGCGAGCCGGCCCTATGCGCCCAGATCTCAAGCTGCTCGATTGCCGCAGCCCTGAACGTATCCGCAGCCGCGAGCGTAACGGAAAAGCCCTGATCGGTAAAGCGTCTGGCAAGCTTCCCAATGGTTGTGGTCTTTCCGACGCCGTTGACGCCGACGGTAAGGATGACATAAGGCTTTTCCCCGGCGCAGATTATCTTTGCGCCCCCTTTAAGCATCTTTTTGATCTCCTCTTTCAGCGCCGCCTTGAGGTCGCGGAAATTAATCAGCTTCCCCTGCTTGACCTTTTCTCTAAGGGAAGTCGTTATGGAAGCCGCCGCCTGCGGTCCGACGTCGGCCATGATCAGTATCTCTTCAAGCTCTTCAAGGGAGCTCTCGTCAACGGCTCGGCCCCGGAACAGGGCCTCGGTATTTTCTATAAGGGTCTTTCTCGTCCTGGCTAAACCTTGCTTAAGCTTTTCAAAAAATCCCACTGTGTTCTCCTTTGCAATTAAACTTGATCCTCAGATTACACGGACTTGCGCGGCTCTTTTGGAGAAGGTTCAGTTAAATCTGAGCAATCTGCGGCTAATGACACGAGCTGCAGGATGAAGATTTGCACGACGTGCAGCCGGAGCCGGAAGAAGTTACCGGCTTCTCAACCCCGCTCATGCCGAAAAGGGAAAATTTCTTTTTGATGTTTTTTGAGCTGCACTTCGGGCATGACACGTCAGGGTTCGCCCCAGAGACAAGCTTCTCAAAATCCTCTGCACAGTCATTGCATTTATATTCATAAATAGGCATTTAAATCTCCTTCCTATGATTCCCTCTCCCCTTGTGGGAGAGGGTTAGGGTGAGGGGGTATAACTTATTTTCACCCTCCCCTTAATCCCCTCCCATCAAGGGAGGGGAAATCCCCTGCATTTACTTCGGCACCTTTTCCCAGTCCTTCAGGAACTTCTCGATGCCGATGTCCGTCAACGGATGCTTTGAAAGCTGCTCTATTACCGAGAAAGGGATTGTCGCTACATGAGCGCCCATCCTTGCGGCGTCCAGGACGTGGAGGGGGTTGCGGATGCTCGCGACGATAACCTCCGTTTCAAAGCCGTAGTTGTCGTATATCTCAAGGATCTGCCCCACAAGGTCCATGCCGTAATGAGTGATGTCATCGAGTCTTCCTACAAACGGGCTGACATAAGCTGCTCCGGCTTTTGCGGCCAGCAAGGCCTGATTGGGTGAAAACATAAGGGTGACGTTTGTCTTTATCTTGAGCGCCGACAACGCCTTTGTCGCCTTCAACCCGTCTTTTGTCATCGGAATTTTTATTACGATGTTTTTATGGATCTTTGCCAGCTTCTTTGCCTCCTTGACCATCCCTTCCGCCTCGAGACTGACAACCTCGGCGCTTACGGGACCGTCCACTATCCGGCAAATTTCCCTGAGCAGGGCAATCGGCTCTTTCCCCTCTTTCGCTATCAATGAAGGGTTCGTGGTTACGCCGTCGATAACTCCGAGCGCATATGCTTCCTTGATCTCTTTGACGTTTGCCGTGTCGATAAAAAATTTCATGCACATCCTCCTTTAGACCAATTAATACAGACGTAATAAGACTTATTATATAAATCTCCCCTAACCCCTCTTTGCTAAAGAGGGGGAAACACACCCCTAACCCCTCTTGATAGAGGGGAACAATCTCCCCACGTCTTCATTTATTCTTATTCATACGCATTGTTCATTATTTTACTTCAGCGTTCACGGCCTCATCAACTATCTCGACGATATGCCTTACATCTATATTCAAACCGACCTCTTTCTTTAACCCTTCCAATTGCATAATACAGCCCGGGCATGAAGTGACTACGGTATCAGCCGCCGTCCTGGAAATGTTATCGATCTTTTTCCTCCCTATTTCCCTCGAAATGTTTTTAAAATGCAGGCTGAATAACCCTGCAAACCCGCAGCACTCATCGGCGTCCTGCATTTCTGTAAATTCAACCCCTTTTATCCCCTTGAGGATATGTCTCGGCTCGTTTTTGATCCCCAGGCTGTAATGGAGATGACAGGGGTCATGATATGTAACGACCGCCGGGCTGAGCTCAAGCCCGGACGCAATATCGTATTTGACGAGAAATTCATTCACGTCCATAAAGCTCGTAATCGTATCCCCGGCAAGTGAGGGATACTGTTCGCGTATAAACATAGTGCATGTAGGGCACATGCTGATTACGGCTTCCGCCCTTACCCTGTTGAAGTGTTCAACGTTCTTCTTTGCAAGCGCTGCCGCTTCCTCCTCAAGCCCGGCAGCCCTCAGCGGTGCGCCGCAGCAGACTTCGCCTTTAAAGACGACGACTTCATATCCTTTTGAGATCAGTATTCTTAAAAGCGCCTTGCCGAGATCGGGATAAAGATAATTCACGCTGCATCCTGCGAAGACGGCCATCCTGCCGATCCTTTTTATGTTCTTGTAAACGCTTACGCTGTTTTTAAATGGCTCCGGGGCCAGCTCCGGTATATAAGGCAGCAGACCCGCGTTGAAAAGCGGCCCGTAAAACATTTTCCGCATGATCCTCAGCGCGGGGAAAACGGCATCCATCCTCGTTGATGAATATTTCAGTGCCGTCCTGATCAGACGCCCTTTGCTGAATAAGCTCTTAAGCCTGTCTCTTCCGTTATATATAAGCTCCGGTATATTGATGCCGGCCGGGCAGAGGTTCTTACAGGCCCCGCAGAGCATGCAGCTGAATATCCTGTCGGCAAGCCTTTCGGTCGGCGCAAGGCGGCTGCCTTCAAGCTCTCCGAGCATTGCAACCCGGCCCCTGGCCCCCATCGTCTCATTTAGCGTCGTCAGATAGGTAGGGCACAAGGCCTTGCAGGCGCCGCACCGGACGCACCTTGAGAGCTCTCTGGAATAATCGATATCATTCATGGTTAATTCGCTCCAATGGCCGAAAAGCCGGGGTATTACATACAAAATCCATTATGGAATATTATTGATAAAATAGCAAAGCGGCGGCAGCCCTAAAAAAATAACTTGACAGGAGTATTAGTTTTTGATTGAATTTAATTAAACTTTTTTATAAGGAGGTGAAGCAGTAAGCTATGCTGTAACTTATAAACCTTGATCCGTTGCCTTTAATGAAGGAAGGAGGTTAAAGGTATGGAAGAAGAGAAAAAGAAAATTGATTGGTCAAGCTTGTGGAAAAAGGAGGACTGGCTCGCTGTCTGGGTCGGCTTCCTGATTATTATTGTTATGCTTGCCGGCGTCAGTATCAAACTTCCCAAATTCAAATGGACGACCGACGCTGAATTCAGCACGTTCATGTCGGACACCGCACCGTCCGTAAACAACCTTATCAGCGTCTCGGAACAAAAAGGCGAATCCGTCCTTAGAGAAGCCCTGATCGCCCTGAGAATAGCCATCGATACAAAAGACAGGGCCACCATCACCCGGGCTTCAAAGAATGCCGAAGAGATCTCGAATGGCGTCCAGGATGCGGGTTTGAAGAAAAAATCCGGGAAGCTCACAAAAAACATCAGCGATGAAGGGGGCAACCTACCATCCAATATCACGTCAGGCAAGAACATATCGTACGCCCTGCTCATCTGCGTGATTTATCTGATAATAAGCGTAATAGCGATGGCCCTCATGGGGGAAAGCGCCGCCAGCTTCGTCAAGGGGTTCCCTATCGTCTTCGCCATCACGCTTATCGCCCAGGTTATTGCAGGCAATTACACGGTGCTGTATTACGGACTTGAATACGTCATCTGGTGTCTGGCGCTCGGGCTGTTTATCAGCAACGTCCTGGGGGTCCCGGACTGGATGAAGGCCGCCGTAAAAACGGAATTCTTCATCAAGACCGGCGTAGTGGTGTTAGGCTCGGGCATATTGTTTAAAGAGATTGTGACTGCTGGGTCTTACGGCATCATGCAGGCGGCCCTGGTCGTCATAGTCGTCTGGTATGCATGCTTCTGGCTCGCAAGGAAGCTCAACGTAGACGACGATTTTGCAGCCATACTTTCAAGCGCTGTGTCCATCTGCGGCGTATCGGCTGCGATTGCTACGGCCGGCGCGGTAAAGGGAGACCCGAAGAAATTAAGCTATGTCACCTCAATTGTCCTCATATGCGCCGTTCCCATGCTTATAGTTCAGCCGATTATCGCCAGGGCCTTAGGGATGCCGGACATTGTGGCGGGCGCATGGCTCGGCGGGACCCTTGATACAAGCGGCTCCGTCGTTGCGGCAGGCGCTCTTATCAGCGAGCAGGCGATGAAGACCGGCGTCATTGTAAAGATGTCCCAGAACGTGCTTATCGGCCTGGCCGCCTTCATACTCTCTATAGTTTGGGCGTTAAAAAGCTGCGAAGTCGGGGCCGGCATTGAGAAGAAACCGAGCGCGATGGAGATCTGGTACAGATTCCCGAAGTTCGTCCTCGGCTTCATCATCGCTTCAATCATATTTTCATTCTTTGTCGGACCGAATACGTTAGCCTCGACCAAAGGCGCACTCGGAGGCCTGAGGACCTGGTGGTTCGCGCTTGCGTTCACAAGCATCGGGCTTGAGACAAATTTCAAAGACCTTGCCAAACTCGGCGGCGGGAGACCGGCCCTTGCGTTTGTTGCCGCTCAGGGGTTCAACATACTGTGGACCTTGCTCCTTGCATACCTGCTGTTCGGCGGGATTATTTTCCCCGTTCCCGAGATAAAATAGATCCGGTTTCTGCTAAGATATGGGAAGGCGTCAGCCTTCCCATATCTTTTTTTATACTTAACCACAGAGGACACGAAGAGAAATATTTTAACAGCGGCTTGATTTACAAGGTGACAAATTGGATTTAGGCATTCTCGGCAATATAACTTTTGACCTTGATTTTCTTTCAAGTCTTGCAAGTATAATAATAATCGATCTGATACTGGCGGGAGACAATGCCGTTGTTATTGCTATGGCGGTGAGGTCTCTGCCCGCGCAGCAGAGAAAAAAGGGGATATTCTATGGAGCAGGCGCAGCCGTTTTGTTGAGGGTGGCTGCGACGTTTTTCGTAGCGCAGCTTCTCCAGATAAATTACCTGAAACTTGTCGGAGGCGCACTTATTTTATGGATAGCGGTTAAGCTTTTTATCGAAGGCGTGCCGGAAGACAGTTCTGGGAGAGAGGCTAAAACCATAGTGCAGGCGATGAAGATAATAGTCATTGCCGATATTACCATGTCTACCGACAACATGCTGGCTGTAGGCGCGGCCTCTCACGGCAATCTGTTCCTCCTTCTCTTCGGTCTCGGATTAAGCATACCTTTCGTGGTCTTCACAAGCAACCTGCTCTCCATACTGATGGACAAATATCCCGTTATTATCTACATCGGCGCAGCCGTTCTTGGAAAAGTCGGAGGGGAGATGATCATTACGGACCCGGTTGTAGTAAATATGGTAGGCGCAAGCAAGGCGTTAAAATATTCCGTAGAGATCATCTTTGCAATCGGCGTCATAGCAGGTGGCAAACTCTGGATGAAATGGAAGGTTTCGAGGGAAGAGAAGAGGGAACGAGTGCATGAGAATAAATCAATTAATAATTAACAATTATCAATTAAGGTATTCTTTATTCTAATTCATCATTGCTCATTATTCATCGTTAATTCATAGGAGAAATCATGGCTATACTAACCGTATCAAGGGAATTCGGAAGCGGCGGGAGGGAGCTCGCTCAGGCGGTTGCTTCGCAATTAAATTATGCGTACATTGACAAGCAAAGTATACTTTCCGACTTGAAGGCAGCCGGAAACGAGTGGGGGAAATGGGCCCAAGACCTTGATGAGCACTGCCCCACCGTATGGGAAAAATACGACTGGTCTTTCAAGGGCTTTTCCGCGCTGATTCAGAGCTGCATCCTTAATTATGCGCTCAAAGACAGGGTCGTGCTTATGGGAAGGGGGGGGAACTTTCTGCTCAAAGACATCCCGTCCGCGTTCAGAGTCAAGTTTATTGCGCCGCTCGAGAGCAGGATCGAAAGAATTATGAAGCGGGAGTCGGTTGATAAAAAGACCGCAAAATGGCTGGCTGAAAAGACTGACAGTGAAAGGGCCTGCTTCATACGCTCCATTTACGGCAAAGAATGGGATGACCCTTATGAATATGACAGGGTATTTGACACGAGCGCCCAGGATGAAGACGAGATAATCAACGTCATTAAAGCCACGCTCTCGAAAAAAGAAAAGTCGGCAGTCGATATAAAGCCGCTCCGGATGCGGGCTGAAGCGGCAAGGATAAAGGCTGCTTTGTTGACAAACCCGAAGTTCTTGATCCCGACCCTGGACGTTTATTGTGATGACAAAGGCATTGTCCTGCGCGGCGTGGTGCATACCCCGAAAGAGCACGCGGCTGTAGAAGATGAGGCGAAGAAACTGGGGAAAGATATCCCCGTAAGGTGCGAGCTGCATTACAGGAGATAAACTTCAACTTAACCAAGCCCTTTATACAAAATATTGACAGATTTCCCCAAGACCTGATCCTTTAAAAAGCATTTTGCCACAGACTTTCACTGACTACTTAGTGTCTGTTTATAAATTGCGATCATTTGTCATTCCCGCAAGCGAAGCGCGTCGGGAATCCTCTTGGGAAAAGATTCCGGACAAGCCGGAATGACAGACAGATAGCGTTTATAAACAGACTCTACTTAGCTAAAAGCTGCTCAACAATAACTCACTCACTGGACTTTTAAAAAATTTGTAATATACTTTAATTATATAAAGGCTGCTCCGGGGGATGGAAAAAGCCGATTAAATAGAAAGTATGTCATTTCTGCAAATTCATCAATCCGGAAGCGTCTGACATACCATTTTCCTTTCTGAAAAGAGGGGAAGGCGATGAAGAAGGATGAATGGAGATTGCTGTGGCCGTTTTATCTGATGGCGCTCGGAGCGGCCTCTTTCTCCGTGACCCTTCCCGTATGGATGATCTTTTTCCAGCATAAATTCACCTTTACTCAAATTTCATTTGCGGTGTCGGTACAAGCGCTTGCCGCGATCTTGCTTGAGATCCCCGCAGGGGCCGCAGCCGATCTCTTCGGCAGAAAATTCTCCGTTGTCGCGGGGGTTTCCCTGCAGGGTCTCTTGTGGTCGGCGCTGCCCTTTATCAACTCGTGGAGTTTATTGTATGCCGCCTTTTTCTTAATGGGAGGATTAAGGGCGCTGGAATCAGGGGCGGATAAAGCATGGATCGTGGATTGGTTAAAATGCAACGGGAAAGGGGACCTGATACATGATATGTTTATTAAGATCCAAAGCTTGAGCTCGGCAGGTCTTATTATAAGCTCTCTCCTTGCGTCTCTCTTATTATTTTTCTTTGAGATTGAGATACTGTTTTTTGTGCAGGGGTGCGGATATTTGATTGAGGGTCTGTTCCTGTTCTTTTTCGCTAAAGAAGAGAGCGGGAAAAGAGAGAAGATAAATAACGGATTGATCCATAATACGCTGCGCACCTCAAAAGAAGGCGTTTATCTCCTGTGTAAGAATAAATCGCTGCTTTATCTGGTCCTGGCGACGGCCTTTGCGGTCTGTTTAAAAGATTTCGGCTGTCTGGCGTGGCAGCCGCTTCTCGTGGAGATGTCTCTGCCGGCGGAATATCTCGGGGTCGCCTTTTCGATTATCAGTCTGACGGGAATCGTCACGCCTTTCTTTTCCAAAAAATTGTTGGAGAAGATCGGCCGTGAGAAACACTACCTCGCATTTACGACGTTTGTGGAATTCATAACCTTGCTGTTGTTGTATTTTGTCAACAAACCCTTCTTCACCCTTGCGCTGATCGTGTACCTCTCGGTTACGGTCCTTTCTGATTTGCAAGCGCCGGTCGGCTCCAGGTATTTTCAAGCCCTCATTCCTGGTAGTCTACGGGCGACGATGGGGTCGGTGCAAGCGATGATCTTCGCTGCATTCTCTCTCGTCATCACCGTTATCGGGGGTCACATTATGGATATGAAAGGCCCGAAGACGGCGATAATGTATTTTTCTTTTTTCCTCATCCCGTCAGCCGTCTTTTATTTACGTATCAAAAATAGAGCACCGGACCATCCTTGAACCTAAAAAAACGGCAGTCAGCCCTGACCCCTAATCCCCTACCCCTAAAAAGACTGTGAAAGTCTGTGAAAGTCTGTGGCTAAATGCTTTTTAAAGGTTGAAAGAAGGAGCACACGCGGGGTGAAAGCGCGGGATCAGCTATGACAGACTTTGACGCAGAGACCGCAGATATACTGGCCTACGTTATATTCTTTGGCAAAGTATTTCAGCTTTGCAAGGCAGGCCGGTTTATCCCAGTCTTTGTGTGATTCTTTGATTGCGGAGACCGGGCATATCTCGAGGCACTTTTTACATCCTCCGCAATCTCTCTCAAGAGACTTGTCGGCCTGAAGCGGCATATCGGTCAGAATGGTCGCAAGCCTTATTTTCGAGCCGGCTTCGGGATGCACGAGGAGATTGTTCCTTCCGATCCAGCCGATGCCGGAGCGCAGGGCTATCATCTTGTGCGAAAGATGCGCCGTCTGTTTTTCCCAGTCGACGATCTGGCTTGCCGGGATCGGGAGCGCATTGTAACCTTTGTCCTGAATGGCAAGCGATATTTTCAATGCGGTCTGATCGAGCAGGAGATTAATCATTTTATAGTGGTGAAGGTAATGGCGGGTCGGACCTGTTATACAGCTTTTGAGAACAGCTGTGGAAATCCTCGCCCCGAGAGAAATTCCATACGACAGACCTTCTGTCTGGTCCATGGGAAGCGCGTCAAAATGCGGTCTTAAGTCTTCGATGTGTCCAACGCCGAATGCGGTCAAGCCTGAAGAGCAGGCGATGTTTTTGAGCTCGTTGTACATCTACAAATACTTCTCGAGCATGGCAATATTTTCAGCGCTGCTCCATTCTCTCGGTCCGACGAACTTTTCCCTGACGACGCCGTTTTTATCTATGATGAAAGTCTCCGGGACGCCGGTTATGCCGAAGAGCTTCGCGGCTTCGTTTTCCGGGCTTATGAGGGTAGGAAAACTGAAAGGCTGCATCCTGTAATACGAGCTGAGATTTGCCGGATCGTCCCTGAAGAGAACGCCTAACATCTGGAAGGGCTTGCCCTGCATCTTCCTTGAAAGGGCTTCTTTGTACGGCGCTTCCGCTTTGCAGGTAGTGCACCACGTGGCCCAGAAATTCAGAAACACAACCTTGCCCTTGAGGTCGGAGAGCTTCCACGGGCTGCCCCTTTCGTCCCTGAGCTCCAGCGCCGGCGCGGGTTTGCCGACCGCCGCAATTTCATCATACTTTTTCCCTCCGGGTCCGGAAAGAAGCAGCGCCGCGAGAGAGACCAGCATGACGATCAAGAGAATAAGTCCTTTATATTTCACATGTGCCTCCTAAAAAATGAACTGAAAGTATTATAACCTAACTCAGTTGCCGGTTTTCATGCTGACAACTGACAACTATTAAGCGGGCATGTAAATGTTTGAATTCCGTCATTCCGGCTTGTCCGGAATCTTTTTTTATTTTCTGTGTGATATGTCGTCCGATTCCCGACAAGCGGGAATGACGGATTATAGTATTTGATTGCAGGGTTAATAAGAACTCTTATTCAGCAAACACACCGCCTGCGCCGCTATGCCTTCGCCTCTGCCGGTAAAGCCCATGCCTTCGCTGCTTTTGGCTTTTATGTTAATCAAATTTGCCGGGATTCCGGTGCGTGAGATATTTTCCTTCATCTTGTCTATGTAAGGAGCGAGCCTCGGTCTTTCGGCAATAATGATCGAATCAACCCACATGATATCGAAGCCATTCTGTTTCATTAATTCCACAACCTTTGAGAGCAATTCAATGCTTGATGCATCTTTCCATTTACTGTCCGTATCGGGGAAATGCCTGCCGATGTCTCCAAGTCCAAGCGCGCCGATTATCGCATCGATTATCGCATGGCACAGCACATCAGCGTCTGAATGTCCATGAAGCCCCTTTTCAAAAGGGATGTCCACGCCGCCGAGGATAAGCCTTCTGCCTTCAACCAGTCTGTGCGAGTCATATCCGATTCCGATTCTCATATAAATTCACTAAACAAAACCGGACGAGCCGGAACCAAAATATTTTTTAAAGATTTTCAAGTCTTTCTCTGTGACCTCCGTGTTCTCTGTGGTTAATTCTTCTTTTCATTTGATTAAAACAACCCGATCTGTCTGTCTTTCTCGCGGCTTCTTATTTTATCAGCTATTACCCTGTTTTGTACAAATTGATCGGGGAGCTCTCCCAAAAAAGTTGAGGGCGATGGAGAAAGTCTCTGCCCGTATATAAATCTGTTCCTTGCATGGATGAGGAAAAGCTCGTCCTTAGCCCTTGTCATGCCGACGTAGAAAAGCCTTCTTTCCTCTTCTATATCAACATCCTCTTTATTAAGAGTAAATGGGATTAAACCATCCTCGACTCCTGCGATAAACACAACCTTGAACTCAAGTCCCTTTGCCGTATGCATGGTCATCAACGTAACGGCCTCGGCTTTTGGGTCGTAAAAATCGGCTGCGGTCAGGAGCTTCTCTTCATTAGCTGTAAGCCCCCCTTTAGCAAAGGGGGGTATGGGGGGATTTTCCGGCTTCAAGATAGATCTGAGATATGAAACGGTCTCTTCAAGCTCTTTCTTCTGAATGGAATTCCCTTTGCCTATCACCTGGTAGGGAATGCCGGACTCTATGAAGGCCTCCTCAATCGCCCGCGCCTGCGCATTTGTCCTGAAAATAACGGCAAAGTCCGAGAAGCGGTAAGATTGCCCCGAAAACTCATCCGCCGCTTTCTTGTTAATCAATTTAAAATGGCTCGTGCCGCCGATCCTTTTTTCTATCTCGCTTACAATGATCCTGCCTTCCGCTTTATCGTCAGGCGCGGAGATGATGTTGAGGGGGCTTCCGCTTTCTCCTGCCGGACGGAGCTCTTTGTCGATCCTCTTCAGGTTGTTTTTAATCATCGCACCGGAGGCGTTGAGTATTACGCCGGTGGAACGGTAATTATCCGTGAGCGTTATTGTCCTTGCGCCTCCAAAATCTTTTGTGAAATTCAGGAAGTGCTCCACGTCCGCTCCCCTGAATGAATAGATAGCCTGGTCCGGGTCGCCGACCGCGCAGATCCTGCCGTCGCTTCCGGCGAGCAGTCTCAGCAGCCTGTACTGCGCCGGATTTATGTCCTGGTATTCGTCGACGATTATGTATTTGAATCTCTCTCTGTATTTTTTCAATAACGCATTGTCATTATCAGCAATGTCACCCTGAACTCGTTTCAGGGTCTCAAAATGACAGGAATCGGCATTACCGAACATCTCAATCGGCTTTAAAATGAGGTCGTCAAAGTCAAAGGCGGAGTTTTTCGCAAGGGCCGACTGATATAGTCCGTAAACCCGTTTTATTTGTTCTGAAAATCCCCCTGCTTCCCGTTGCAATGCTTCGCGGCAACGGGAGCCCAGCCCCTTTTTCAAAGGGGGATTTATTATTCCCCCCTCAACAAGGGGGGACTCAGAGGGGTCATACGAATCTTCCGTAAAACTTTTTATCCTTGAAATTCTGTCCGCTGCCTGCCGGGCATTCATGCCGGAATCTTTGAATAATGCTTTAACGAGCTTTGTCTGCTCATCTCGGTTGTAGAGAATGAATTCATCCGTCAGATTGTCCCTGATGATTTTCAGGCCGAGAAGGTGAAAGGTGCCGATGAAGATTTTGTCCGCGCCTGATCCCAAAAGCGCATTGACTCTCCCTTTCATTTCCCGTGCAGCGCGGTTGGTGAATGTTACAGCGAGGATGTTTTCTTGCTTCGCGCCTTGTTGAATGAGGTACGCTATTCGGCGGACAATGGTTAGTGTCTTCCCCGTGCCGGGACCTGCAACAACAAGCACAGGGCCTTCGGTCGTCGTTACAGCCTGTCTCTGGGATTCGTTGAGGTCGTGGAAGATTTGAGTCATGTCAGAACAGCGTCTCCTGCCCTTTGATCTCTTTTCTCTCGACAGCTTCAAAGATTTTAATCTTTCCGTATTCGCCGTCATAGCCCGGCGCAATATGGACTCTGCCTTCACGCATCCGGGAAATCGCTTCGCGTAAAAGCGGAGAGCCGGCCTTTTCAATATCATTCAACGGGACGTCCATGAGGATTTTAAATTCATTGCCGAATTTATACAGCATGCTCTGATATACATTATCCACCGCCTTGCTGTTTACGCCGACCTTCAGGGTCTCTGCGATGATTTCGGGAAGCGGTATTATTGAGTGGAATGAAGGAGCGCCTTTGAGCTTGAAGCCTTCTTCCCTGTCCGCGAGTTTTTCAACGCGGTGCATTACGCCTATCGTTACCTTCTTGCCGCAAACGGGACAGAGCCCGTTGTGCTTTATCGTCTCTTTCGGTGAAAGGCTGACTTCGCAAAGCCTGTGGCCGTCGTAATGATATTTGCCTTCTTCCGGGAAAAATTCGATTGTCCCGGTAAATCCTTTTCCAGTCTTCAAGGCATCAATCATCGCCTTGTATGAAATCTCCGTATCAAAGATGTTTGACTCTCTCCCGATTTTGGCGGGCGAGTGTGCGTCGGAATTGGATATCAAAGTTATCCGGTCGAGCGCCGAGAGCCGCCGGTTCATGGCAGGGTCCGATGAAAGGCCGGTTTCTATGGCATAAATATACGGCGTCAGCTCTTCATAGCATTCCTCAAGCGAATCAAAGCCGGAGGCCGCGCCGAAGACCGAGAAATGCGGCGTCCACGCATGGGCGGGAACGAGCATCGCGTCAGGCGAAGCGTCCATTGTAATTTTCAGCAGCTCTTTTGCATCCAATCCTAAAATCGGTCTTCCGTCAGCGGTAAGGTTCCCGATTTTCGACAACGCCAGGTTTATCTTTGCGGCGTCTGTAAAATCAGGGACGAAAATTATGGAATGAATCTTTCTTGTCTTGCCGTTCTTGCCGTAGATACAGCTTATCTCCGCGGAGAGGAGAAAGGAGACGTCCGCTTTGCATGAAGCGGGAACATTGTCCGATTTAAATTCATCTTTCAGCTTGAACAGTCCATTGCCTGAGGATCCGAGTTTCTCATTTAACTCCTTGAACCATTTCGGGTGGGTGAAATCTCCCGTGCCTATCACGGTGATGCCTTTAAGCTGCGCCCATCGCCATATGCTTTCCGGCGACATGTCTTTGCTGGTGGCGCGTGAATATTTTGAATGGATGTGCAGGTCGGCGATAAAACGCATGGGAGATTATAACACGGAGAGGTGTAATATATTTTATCTGAAAATCCCCCTTCATCCCCCTTTTACAAAGGGGGAGATTTCCCCTCTATCACACCCCCCTGCACCCCTCTCAAGAGGGGAAAGGGGCAGGGGTGTGTTACCCTCTTTGGAAAAGAGGGGTTAGGGGAGATTTTGTAAAAAATTATTTATTTCCTTTTAAACATCTTTGCCAATTCATCGAGAGAAAGTAAAATCCTCGTCGGTCTTCCGTGCGGGCATCTGTCGGGATCTTCGGCTTTATCGAGATCGATCATCATTTTTGACAGCTCCTCATTGTTAAGCGGCTCGCTTCCTCTTACGGATTTGTGGCACGCAAGCCTTGCGGCAATGTTTTTCAGAAGCGCCTCTCCGGTCATATCCCCTTTTATGCCGCTTGTTTCTTCTTCAAGAATACCGGTTGCAAGGTCTATCAAAAGCCCCTTCATGTCCGCCTTTGTCAGCTCTTTAGGCAGCGACCTCACGATTACATTGTTGCCGCCGAACTCCTCAACGTCAAGACCCAACGTATGAAGGAAGTCCTTATGTTTGACTATGAGATGATATTCCTTGACCGGCAGCTCTATCCTCAGCGGAAGGAAAAGAGGCTCGGGCTCGATTGACGTCTTCCTGAGAAGCTTTTCATAGAGGATCCTTTCATGCGCGGCATGCTGGTCGATAATAAGCAGGCCGTCTTTTGAAACCGTTGCAAAGAAGGATTCCCCGATATGGAAAAACGGCCGCACGTCCTGCGTTATGCCGGATGTGAAAAAATCGGTCTGGGAGACCTTAAAACCCGGGGGTGCGGATTCACGGACAATGGGGTTATCGTAAAATCCATATTCACCAGCCGGTTTTGTTTTAAAATCAATGCCGGTGAGCTCCGCATAGCTTATCCCTTTATCGCCCATTGGGTTCAGGGCTTCATGCACAGCGGCTCCGATCAACCTGTGGATTTCATCCGGGTTCTCAAACCTGACCTCCCGCTTTGCGGGATGTACGTTTACGTCCACTCTTTTCGGATCAATATCCAGAAAAAGAAAGTATGCCGGATGCCGGTCTTTCGGGATGATATTGCCGTAGGCATTATAAACCGCGTGGCTGATCGTCGGGTTTTTCACGGGCCGTCTGTTGACGAATATATGCTGGTGGCTCCTCCTCGTCCTTGCAAAATCGGGGGCGGAGACAAAGCCGTAAACCTTCAGACCTCTTTCCTCTTTTTTAAAATCAAAAAATTCCTTGGCCAGCTCATCGCTGTACAGTTGAATAAATCTCTCCTTCAAATCAGACACCGACGGGGCATTCAGGATTTCGCCGCCGTTATGTGAAAGAGAAAACGAGATACCGGGATATGCAAAGGCCTTCTGCACAACGGTTTCGATGACGTGAGAGAGCTCGGTGGTCGTGCTTTTTAAGAATTTTCTCCTGGCAGGGGTGTTGTAGAAAATGTCGCGCACCTCAACCGTCGTCCCCTGCACGGGCGGCGCATCCGATATTTCTTTCTTCTGACCCACGCCTATTTCTATTTTTACGCACGTATCCGATCCCGCTGTCGCCGTAGTGAGCGAAATCTTTGTCACCGAGGCGATCGCGGGAAGCGCCTCGCCCCTGAAGCCGAGGGTGGAGATGTCGAATAAATCCCCTTCAGATTTTATCTTGCTCGTCGCGTGTCTTTCAAAACATAACACGGCGTCGTCCCTGTCCATGCCCGCGCCGTTGTCCTGCACCTTGATAAGCTTTTTGCCGCCGTGTATGGTCTCAATCTCAATCCGGGTCGCGCCTGCGTCTATTGAATTATCGATCAATTCCCTCAGCACTGATGCAGGCCGCTCTATGACTTCACCGGCTGCAATTTTGTTTATCAGGTTCTCCGGAAGAACGGCGATTTTGGACATAACTGATTATATTACCACAATCGCAAAGAAGCAAAGAGAAACGTAGCGTCGGGGTTTATCCCCGACGAAAACGCCCCCAATAAATGGGGGCGCTACATTTTATAGGTCGTGCGCGCCATTAAAAAAGGCGTCCCGAAGCTTCGGGACGCCTTTTTGTAGGTCCTTATTTCAAATGCTACATCTCGGTGACGGTAATGGCGCTGTTGGGACAGGATTCTACGCAGGTTAAGCAGTTGGCGCACTCTGAAGCCTGATAAGGATCTGATTTTCCTTCAGCGATCTTGAAGACTTCGGACGGGCAAAGATTTACACATTCCTCGCAGCCGTCACATTTTGCATTATCAACCGTAACGATCATCATAATTTTTATATCCTCCTCTCGTTGTTGTATTCGAATTCTATAGAAGCTAATTTTTGTAGCCGCAGGCTAACTAAAACCTGCGGCTACAATCATCTTTACACTTCAACGTTCATAAGGTCAAACGCATTACTCCGCAGAGACCAGATTGACGCCGACATAGCTGTGGCAGTTATTGCAGGACGTCTGCTCGTTATGGCAGTCAAGACAGCTTTCTTCCGCATCGGCAAGAAGCGCAGGTTTTTTAACCCCGGTGACAAGATTGGGATGATTCGCCTTCCAGAAATCGAGTCCCTTCAGACCGCTCTTAAACATCTGCCCGACGACCGGTATCGAGGAATAGGGATTGACGAGAGCTTTGCCTTCCGCCGTTGTATTGGCTATATGTGACTGCGGCGCTTCGTCAACTTCTATAACTATCGCCATCGGTCCTTTTGCGTCTCTCGTAGGCTTTTCCACCTTCTGACAGCCGATAACCATCAGCATAAGCACGAGGAGAGGTATTGCAATGAATTTGAAATTTGAAATTTGAAATTTGAAATTTTTCATCTTATATCCCCTCCTTTGCGCCTAAAATGATAGCGTTGCTTATCAGTTGGTGAACGCCGCCGACTTCTTCCATTTCAAACCCGTAATACGGGAAGACCTTTGTAAACTGCGCCTTGCATATGGCGCAGATAAGGGCGAAGAAGTTCGCTCCGTGAGAATCTCTTATCTTTTTATACATCTGCATCCTCGGCATCGCGCCTTTTACCCTGATTTCTACGACCTCGTCCGTCAGCACGCCCCCGCCTCCGCCGCAGCAGAACGTCTTTTCCCCGATGGTATCGGCGTCCATCTCAACGAATTTGCTGCATACCGCATTTATAAGCTCACGGGGTATCGTGAACTGGTCGCCCGGGGTGTCGCCCATGCTCGTGGCCCTTGCAACGTTGCATGAGTCATGAAAGGTCACAGTGAATTTATCGTTTGCGGATTTATCCAGTTTCAGAGCGCCTTTTTTTACAAGATCGAGAGTGAACTCGCAGATATGCATCGGTGATTTATATTTCTGATCAAGAAAATCAAATGGTCCGTTAAGAGTATTGCTGAAAGCATAGAGCACCCGCCACGCATGTCCGCATTCTCCGGCTATGACGCGTTTTACCTTTAAAGCCCTCGCTGCATCCCATATTCTCTTGTTGATTTGTTTCATGTGATCGTAGTTCCCGATGAACATCCCGAAATTGCCGCCTTCCGAGGCATGGGTGCTCATCGTCCAGCTGACGCCGGCCTGGTGGAATACCTTTGCATATCCTTCAAGTGAATAAATATGAGGCTCTGCAAAGAAATCCGCTGAAGGTGTTGCCAATAAGATATCCGCTCCTTCAACGTCCACGGGTAGTTTTACCTTTACTCCGGTCTTATCAAATATCTCCCCTTCGACAAACTCCCAGGTGCTTTTCAGGGCGGCGGGGTTCATGCCGAGGTTGTTGCCGATGGTTTCGGCTTTATTAACGATCTCCAGGTTATATTTGGAGCCCATGCCGACTGAGGCCATTATCTCTCTTGCCGCCATTGTTATCTCGGCCGTGTCTATGCCGTAAGGGCAGAAAACCGAGCAGCGTCTGCATTCCGAGCACTGGTAAAAATACGTCCACCATTCGTCAAGAAGCTCATCCGATATCTCCCGGGCGGCAGACAGGTTGCCGAAGAGTTTGCCTCCGGTCGTAAAATATTTCCTGTAGACGCTCCTCATTAATTCCTGCCTGTATACAGGCATATTCCTCGGATCTCCCGTGCCCAGGTAATAGTGACACTTGTCGGTGCATGCGCCGCATCTTACGCATATATCGAGGAATACCTTTAAGGATTTGTACTTTTTCAGCATCTCCCCCATTTTCTGAATGAACAGCTCCTTCCAGTTGGAAGGTCTTTCCTTGGGAAATTTTACCTTTTCCATCAACTCCGGCTTTGCGGGAAATTGCTTGATGTCTTTACTTGCGCCGGGTGTTACTTTCGGTGTTATTATTTGTCCTGTCAGGACTGGAGTTTCAAATTTTGCCATTTTCAGTCTCCTCTATTGCGCCCAGGGAGCCACGTGTCTGGCCTCCCTCGGGTTGTCTACCTGCGCCCTTGCCGGGCTGATTAACACGCCCCATGCATGCATCAGTTTGCTGAACGGGAAATATACAAGAAGAATTAAAACCAGGCTGAAGTGAATGACAAACAAAGGGCTGTCAGGAAGCTGCGCCGGGCTTAAAGAAATAAGGCCGAGAATGAACGCCTTCACGTCTACAAGGTTGGTCCTGACGAAATATTTCAGCAGCAGGCCCGTTAACCCTATCGCTATGATCAGGATCAGGACAAAATAATCCTGGAAAAGCGAGATGGTCGCCAATCTGTCGTTTGTAAACCTTCTTATTATCAGGATCAAAAGGGCGATGGGGAATATGAGACCGGCCCAGATGCCGATATCCTGCAAAGACATTACCCATCCGGGAACAGGATAAAAGAATAATCTAAGGTGCCTTAACACTATGAGTAAAAATGAAACGTGGAAAAACCAGCCTCCAACCCATAATATCTTCTCTGCCGCACCTCCCTTTAGAAGGCTTCTGAAAAAAAGTATCTCCGGGATCAGCCTTATAACTACGCCGAATGCGCTTTTAGGAGCAGGGGTTGTGGCGATTTTCAGCGGAGAAGGCGTTTTGAAGTACACGATTACTTTATTCAGAAAGCCTAAAGTAAATACCGCCGCGGCAAGATACGCGAGGAGGTTAAAGACATTGCTCAGTCCGCTCATACAAATTCCCTCCTTCAGTCATTTTCATGACTTTCTAAAATTAACGATAGCCCGCTTTGTGCAGGCTATCGTTAATTAAGGTTAAATGGATTTTTGATTTATACGCATCCAGTAGGTTTCGGAAGTCCGGCATATCTACAAGCCTGTTTCGCAGGTCCTCCGGGATAAAGCTCGTATAGATATTTTGTATTGCCTTTTTCCGGGCCCATGACCTTGCCAATCTCTTTGGTAAGTATTTTGATCATCGGGGCGATCTGATATTTCTCAAAATAATCTCTGAGGAATTTGATAACCTCCCAATGAGCATTGGATAACTCAATTCCGTCATCCTGAGCCATTTTCTTGGCAACACCTTCATTCCATACCTGCCAGTCCTGCAAATATCCCTCTTCATCAACTTCATATGCTTTTCCTTCGACGTCTAAAGTCGGCATTACAATACTCCTTTCTTATTTGAATTTTTTGGTATCTTCTATATCAAGTGGAAGATATATTAATGACAATATATTGAACTGGAAACAGGTTTAAAGTTTAATACAAGAACGCCCCTCCGGTCAAATAAGAAAATTTAATAAAAACATTTGGCAATATTTCAGACCTGGATCCCGTTACCGCTTATATAGTATTGATTTGGTATTCCCGCGTTTCATTCGAATAAAAACAAGCTTGCTCGACCTTCTTGACACCTCAGGCCGGCTGCTTATCGTATTCGTATGGATGTCGTAATCAAGCGTCTCTGTTTCGTAATCGTCAGGCATTAAAGACAATGCCATATCTATATCACCCTTGCATAAAAAAGTCAAGGCGTCCATAAATATCTCGCCGAGATTATGTCCCGTGCGGTCCAGGGCGTATACTGCGCCGCATTCGCATATACCGCCGATTATCTCCACCGATTTCAAATCAATATCAACGGGGCTTGCCGGGCAGCTTTCACAAAAAGGACATTGCAGCGGTTGCCGTCTCATAACGGAATTCAGTTTATAATAACCCTGACCATTAAATCAAATCTGCCTTTGAACCCCAATGTGACATCACTCCAGCTTCACTTTTAAAGCTTTAACCTCACAACTTAAAAAGGGGCCGGCACACAAGTTAAGAAGCTGGTGGGCCTAAGTGGAATTGAACCACTCACCTCACGCTTATCAGGCGTGCGCTCTAACCAACTGAGCTATAGGCCCTCTGATCACCTTAATGCAGTACAAGAGATTAAAAATAACCTAAAAAAAGATTAATTGTCAATCGACCCACCCAGCGGGAAACCGTTAAACAGATCGACTACCTTCAACGGAAATTTCGCGGCAATGGTCACTTCACAACAACCGCCTGCCCGGGGAAGACGGGGTATTCGCCGTCATTCCATTGAAGAACGCCGGCATGTGAATCGTATGAAGCGTAATTCTCTTTCGCCTTGATTGTCGCCTCGATCTCCACTTTCCTGCCGTCTTTGCCGAGCAGCACTATGCGATGAGATCCCCGGTTAACGGGAAATGATATGATTTCTTCAACGGGCAGATGCTCTCCGGCAGAATTATTTTTATTCATATCGCTGAATGCGCTCTTGCCGTCAACAAGAACTTCCGAAAGGGAAAAGCTCTTTCCTGTCACAAGCAAGTCGACTCCTGCCTTTTGCGGAGTGCAGGCTGATATCATAACGGATGACAGCAATATTAACGAGATCAACATAAACTTTCTGAATCTCATTGGTTATTCCTTATAATCCTTAACATTTTTTTGTCAAATATTATATATTAAAGCACACTTTTTTTAAAAAGCATCGGATATATCGGGGGGTTTATGAAAAGACAAATATATTTGAGCGCCTTGCTTCTGTGCCTTCTGATCTCAATGAATGCTTCGCCGGCCTCTTCAGCGACGATAGACCCGTCTTTCAGGTTCTCGACTATCGAGACGGAGCATTTCATTATTCACTTCCATCAGGGTGAAGAGGAGTTAGCCGACAAGCTGGCCCTGATCTCGGAAGACGTCAACAGGAAATTGTCCGAAGCTTTTCTATGGGCGCCGCCGGAGAAGACGCGGGTGGTCCTGATCGACAACTCCGATTTTGCAAACGGGTTCGCCAACGTCCTCCCTTACAATATAATTTATATCGTTGCGGTCCCCCCCCGGCCCGACATGACCATCGGAGAATATGACAACTGGCTTGAGATGGTCTTTATACATGAATACACGCATATCCTCACGATGGACACTTCAAAGGGTTATGCAGCCGTGACAAGGAGCGTCTTCGGCAAGACACTGCCGGGATATGATCCTCTGTCTTTCCTTTTGTTCTTATTGACTGCGCCGCCTAATGTCTTCCTGCCCGACTGGTGGCTTGAGGGCGCTGCCGTGTGGGCTGAATCCGAATTCACCCCTTCAGGCCGAGGCAAGAGCTCTTACGTCGAGATGATATTCAGAATGGCGGTTGCCGAGAACAATATACCCAGGGTGGACCAAATAAATGGAGACGTGCCTTACTGGCCGTCAGGGAACCTGCCTTACCTTTACGGGATGCTGCTTGAGAAGCACGTCGCCCTTACCTACGGTAAAGATAAGATCGGCGAGCTGAGCAGCGAGCATGCCGGACGCCTGCCGTTTATGATAAGCGCGCCGCCCCAAAGACTTACCGGACTGAACTATGCCCGGCTTTACAGAGACGCGGTAAAAGAGCTCAAAGAAGACCAGAGCAAAAAAATAGAGTATCTCAAGTCAAAGCCTTTTACAAAATACACCGGGCTCAAGATTAAAGGTGAGAGGGTGACAAACCCCCGCCTTTCCCCGGACGGCAGGTATATTGCTGCAAACAGAAAAGACCCCCATCGTCATGAAGAGATAATAATAGTCGATACAAATAATTTTAAGGAGATCTCAAGGGTCAGGAGACTGCCTTCGGACTCAAACGTTTCATGGGCTCCCGACAGCCGGAAGCTGTATTTTACCCAGGCGGAGTTGAGATACACCTATAATCTTTACCAGGACGTTTATTCATACGACCTCGTTGACAGGTCGGTAAAAAGGGTTACAAAAGATCTGCGGGCCAAGGACGTTGATGTATCTCCCGACGGAAAAGATCTTGCTTTCGTTATGGTGGGAACAGGCCGCCAGAGTATTGCCGTCCTTAAGGCCGGCTCCGACAAGGCGGAACCCCTTACGGATCTCAAGGATTCGGCTTTATCGTCTCCCAAATGGTCTCCGGACGGAAAATCCATCGTATTCTCAAAACACGACAACTCCGGGCAGGTATCGATTGAGCTGCTTAACGTCGAGACGAAGACCGTTGAGACGCTGCTTTTGAACAAATATAACAACGTCTTCCCTACGTGGTCGCCGGACGGAAAGTTTGTAATCTTCACGTCAGACCGGACAGGGGTATTTAATCTCTTCGCTTATTCCATCCAGGATAAAAAACTTTACCAAATATCTCATGTCCTCGGCGGGGCTTTTCAGCCCGATGTTTCACGTGAGGCAAACAAGATATTGTTCTCCGCTTATTCTTCAAAAGGCTTTTATCTATCTGAAATGTCTTACGATCCTTCGCAGTGGTCTGAAACTCTAAGTCCCAGGATCAATATTGAATGGGATAACCCCACCCATCCTCCCCTTAATTTAAAGGGAGGCGAGGAGGGGTTATTGGAAAAGGCCGATGAAAATAATCCCCCCTCCCCCCCCTTTAGTAAAGGGGGGGACACACCCCTGACCCCTCTTGATAGAGGGGAATTAACTCCCCCTTTGGAAAAGGGGGACGAAGGGGGATTTTCAGAACAGGCTCCCGTAGAGGTATCTGAAAAGAAGCCGTACTGTCCCCTGCCGTCGCTGCTGCCGAAATTCTGGCTGCCGACGCTTACAGCCGATCATGAGGGCGCGGTATTCGGGGCGTTCACTGCGGGGCAGGACGTGCTCGGCTATCATACATACACTCTGCAGGGAGGCTACGGGGTCAGCCATAAGGGATATTTTGATGTGAATTATGTATATGACAGATGGTATCCGACGTTTTTCGCCAGGTGGTATTCCGCGCCGGTCTCTTATTCTGAATTTTTTAATGACAACGACGATTATTTTGAAAGGAGAAGCGGTCTGACCGCGGGAGTAAGCATGCCTCTTTACAGCACGCTTGAAAAGAGATTAAGCCTTGTCGCCGGTTACAACACGGAAATATCAGAGCAACTGACCGATATAGACAACAGAAAAGTTGACGGCCTTGAGGTGTTTGAAGGCCGCAGAAGCAGTGTCTTTACAGGCCTGAGATACAGGGATGCGCTGAAATATCCCTATTCGATTAGCCGGGAAGAAGGAAGGGATATATCGCTGTCTTACAGGAATTACTCGGAAAACGTCGGGAGCGATCTGAGCCAGAGCGAATACACGGCAGGCTATGAAGAGTTCATCGGCGTGGGCAAGCATCACGTCATCTATTTAAACTTCAAAGGGGCGACGGCAGGCGGCGACCGAATAGCACAGCAGGCATACGGGCTCGGCGGCATTTCTTCCGCAGTGAATCAATATTCGCTCAGGGGATTCGCTTCAGGCTTTCAGACCGGAAAGCATCTTGCAACTGCGTCGCTTGAATACAGGTTCCCGGTGAAATACATCTTCAGAGGCCCTAATACAAAACCGTTTTTCTGGGACAGGCTCCACGTCGCGGCATTCACGGATGCAGGGGATGTGTGGGGAGACAATAGGAAGTTTGAATGGGACGAGGTCTCCGTAGGCCTCGGCGCGGAGGTGAGGCTGGATATGGTGCTGGGATATAAATTAAAGATAACCCCCGCGCTCGGCATCGCGCAGGGAATAACCGACGACGGCGAGACGCAGGTATATATTACGATATATTCGGAATTGTAGGTAATTTGATTGCATATTACAACAGGCGTCTCCGCCTGTCTCGGACCCCCTGTCCCTCACGCCATCCCCTCAAACGGCGTGAAGGGCAAAGGAGGGAAGTACTGTCGATTATCCTAACCCGGCAAAGCCGAAACCAAAATTTATATTAACCACAGAGACACGGAGGCACAGAGATAAAACAAATAAGTATCTTTTTCTCATTTTGTACAGAATCTATCTGCTAAGGGACTAAGAACGGTAGTTATATCCACAGATTTCACAGATAAAGACAATGACATAAATGAGATAGTCACATATGGTATATTCACCCAAAAGGTGAAAGGCAAAAGTTAGTTAACCCTTCAGTTACGGGATGTCACCTGTCATTCTGAGGAGCGAAGCGACGAAGAATTTCCTGCTTTATTAAGTATTGAGATTCTTCGCTTCGCTCAGAATGACAATGTCATGCACTATTGCCACCCATAACTGAGGAGTTACGGCTAACAAGTCTTTTTTCTTGAAAAGGTTATCCGTATATTTGATAAAATGTTTTATGCTCAAACGCAGCTCCATTATTTTAATGTGCGCAGTGTCGGCTGCTGCATTCTGCGGCACGGATTTACAGGCGGCTATCCGTCAGGTTCATCCGCCGATCATACTCCCGGCGCCGAGACCTCCGCAGCAATATCTGCGGAAGGCCTTTTTCTACAAACTTGAAAGCAGGGACGTTGTCAAGGCATTTAAGGATCACGGCCTGGAAGCAGAGGAAGTCTCCGGATTTACCATGGGGGCGACTGCTGCAAAGGAGACCGTAATGTTCTTCACGCCCTCATACGGCAGCGACGTCGGAGGATTGGCGGCAAGCTACGATTCCAAAGACCAGCTTGAAGATGCCGCAAGATACTATTCGGCAATGAATGTAAATCCCGCTTCCCCTGCGTGGCGGATATACAGAAGATACAACATCCTGCTTCTAATCAGCGGCAGGGTGCCTGAGGAAAAGGCGCGGGAGTATGAGAGGGTGTTGCATGAGATGGACAAGAAATAACCACGGAGACACTGAGGCACGGAGGGAAAGTAATAAGTAGAGGGTAGAAAGCCGTAAGATCTTTTTCATCTCTCTAGCCGTTAATCTCTACTTTCTACTTTTTTCCTAATCTCCGTGTCTCTGTGCCTCCGTGGTTATAAAATATTTTTCTCGATTAATTTACAAAGCTACAGTATCGGCAGATACCTCTCCAGCTCATAGGGATGGATCTTTATCCGGTAGTCGTCCCATTCGATCTTTTTGCTCTCGATCAAGTTATTGAATATATGCTCTCCCAGGGCTTTGCGGATGACTTCGCTTTTCTCCGCTATTTCTACGGCCTCGAGCAAGCTTCCGGGCAGGGATGTTATTCCTAATTCATGCTTCTCCCCGTCGCTGAGATGGTAAATATCCTTTTCCACCGGCTCAGGGAGCTCATAGCCTTTTTCGATGCCTTCCAGGCCGGCGGCAAGCATTACCGAGAAGGCCAGATAAGGATTGCATGCGGGGTCCGGGGAGCGGAACTCGATCCGCGTCGCCTTTTCCTTGCCGGGTTTGTACAAAGGCACTCTCACAAGAGAGGAGCGGTTTCTCCTGGCCCACGCGATATAAACCGGGGCTTCATATCCGGGCACGAGCCTCTTGTATGAATTGACCCATTGGTTGCAGACCGCGGTAAGCTCGGGTGCATGGCTTAACAGCCCGGCTATGTATTTTTTCGCAAGGTCGGAGAGGTAGTATTTGTCTTTTGCGTCAAAGAAGGCGTTTCTGTCTCCCTTGAAAAGCGACTGGTGCGTATGCATGCCGCTGCCGTTCTTTCCGAAGATCGGCTTTGGCATAAAGGTGGCATAGCAGCCGTATTTCGACGCAACCTCTTTTACCACAACCCTGTAGGTCATTACGTTATCCGCCATAGTCAATGCATCCGCATACTGCAGGTCTATCTCATGCTGGGACGGGGCGACTTCGTGATGTGAGTATTCAACCTTTATCCCCATCGCCTCAAGCGTAAGGACGGTCTCCCTTCTCAGGTCGCTTCCCGCATCCAACGTCGTGAGGTCGAAATATCCGCCCTCATCCAGCACCTCCGTGCCTTTGTCGTTTCTGAAATAGAAGAATTCAAGCTCGGGACCGAGATAAAGCGTGTAGCCTTTTTCTTTTGCCCTCTCGAGATTTCGCTTCAAGGCGTAACGCGGGTCTCCGTCGTAAGGCGTGCCGTCGGGATTGAGGATGTCGCAGAACATCCTTGCGACCGCCTGCTCTTTGGGTCTCCAGGGAACGATCTGAAAGGTGGAAGGGTCGGGTTTTGCGATCATGTCGCTTTCATCGATCCTTGCATACCCTTTGATCGATGAGCCGTCAAAGCCCATCCCCTCGTCAAAGGCCCCCTCAAGCTCCTCGGTGGTTATCGCAAAGCTTTTCAGTTGCCCTAAAATATCGGTGAACCACAGCCTGATGAATTTGACGTTGTGTGTCTCCACCAGATCCAGAACGTCTTTTTTATCTCTCGGCTTTTCCATGACTGCCTCCTTTTGTTTTTAGTCCGTTTTGTCTTTTGCGCAGCGTCCTCAAGGTGAGAATATTTTAGCACATCATTCATGAGAAAGAAGCAGTAAAACACCCCCAACGCTTTTGCCTTGAGGGTGTTTTCTTGATACGTCTGGAATAAACACGTACGCTACGGAATATTTCTTCTTTGCCTCATTATCTATATCAGTGTCTCACGTGTCGCAAGCGTCGCCAATGCCATTGCCATCATCATCCGCCTGATCCGGGTTGTAATCATAAGGACAATTGTCGCACACATCGCCGATCCAGTCGCCGTCATAGTCCCATTGATCCGGATTGTACACATCCGGACAATTGTCCGAAGCATCCCCTACGCCGTCATTGTCGACGTCCTCATCCGGGCAAACAGCATCATCTATATAGCCGTTGCAATCATTATCTGCGCCGTCACAGACTTCGTCTGCAGCAGGATTGACCGCAGGATCGTCATCATCACAATCCATCTCGCCGCAAGCGCCGCCTTCAATCGAATACGTGTCCCCGTCATTGTCGGTGCATACCGTGTCTCCATTGAGCCGCATGATAATTCCATCTCTGTCGGCTCCTGTGCGAATTCTACCGACGGCAATAATAGTGTCATCAGGCAAAACAGCGCCGTAAACAAGACCTCCGGAGTTGCCCGGATAACCAAATGTCACAATCCCCCCGCTACCGAGCGTGCTGTCAAGAGTGCCGTTGCCGTTCAGGCGCATTACACCGGGAAGACTGTCTGATGAGCCTGCGTCTGATATCGAACAGAATATAAGTATTTTGCCGTCAGTCTGAATACCGACCCAATTTCCACCGTCCCATTTATCCTCGTCTCCCCCATACAGGAATATGCCACCTGTCCCAAAAGAAGCGTCAGGCGATCCGTCTTCGTTGTAGCGCGCAACAATAACCTTGGATGATGAATCCGTGTAGGACTCGCCTGTTACCACAATCTTCCCGTCCGTCTGGACGGCTATTCCGTAGTAACCGTCATAGACACGATCCGGATTATTGTAAGTGACCTGCCCGTTTGTGCCGAATGAGTTGTCCGGAGCGCCGTCCTCGGTCAGCCGCATCATCCAGGCAACACCTCCGTCTACGCCCTCACCGATTATAAGAACCTTCCCGTCGGGCTGGAAAGCCACATTCTCGACCCATGTTTCCCCGAAATTTGAACGGTAGACGCCGCCGCTTCCAAATGAGGGATCAATATCACCGTTTGGCATTAGACGAAGAATCAGGGCATCGTTATTACTTCCGTTAAAAGAATTTGCGGCAACAATTATTTTCCCGTTGTCCATTACGCCCAGCGTTCCGAATCCCCAGGCAAGATTTGTTTGACTGCTGTAAGTAAAGACCCCGTTGACTGCAAATGACGAATCGGGGGTCCCGTCGGTGTTAAGCCGCCTGACCTGCACCTCGCCATATGCCCCGTTCGGCGCCATGCTCATAAAGAGAATTTTTCCATCGGCCTGCAGGGCTTCTTTAGGCGCCCTTCCAGCCAGGCCTGTAAAGGTTACCATTCCTCCTGATCCGAAACCGTTATCGGGTGTCCCGTCGCTGTTCAGTCTTCTGATGAAATGGTCCTTCCCCCCGGAGCCGTTGACGCTTGATCCAGTTACATAGAATTTGTCATTAAACGTCAGCACCATATTCAGCCGGTCATCGGTGTTCAGGGGATTGTTGTAGATTTCATATCCATTCGGCGCATTGAATGTCGTATCAAGCCCTCCCTCACCAAAACGGTTGACGGTAGTAGTTTGCCCCGCAATAATCATGTTCCCTGTCAATTCAGGGCCTGCTGATACTGAATAGTCAACTGTCCCGCTGCCCGTGCCGCTTGAGCCAGATGTTATAGTTATCCACGGCACGCTGCTTGTAGCCGTCCAATTGCATGAGCCGGCAAGCGACACGTCAACAGTGCCTGAGCCTCCGATGAATGGGACCCGTACCTGCTGAGGCGATATGCTGTATTCACCGTAGCAGACCTGAACATTGTCCACCCATCCCGCATCCGCGCCGCTGCTTCCTGAGTCGTTCTTTGAATAAATCCATCGGATAGTATGAGCCCCGGACGGCACGGCATACTGCCTCTGCTGCCAGTCCACCTCGCCGCTGATACAGCCGGGCTGCTCTACTCCGTCAATTACGAAGCAAAGGAAATCGTAATTTTGCTGCGAGGAAACCTTCCACTCAAAATCGATCAGGGCCGGGCCGGTGACCTGCGTCTCCATCCACGTCGCCTGACCGTCACCCATATTTCCGCTTTGGGCCGCGCTGCCGCCCGTGTATGAAACCACGCTCTGGCCGTACCAGCCCGTATCCCCGCCGATAGTCATTGTTAAAGAAGGATTATCGACCGCGTCCCCCAGGGAGGCCGGCGAAAGATCGAAATTTATTTGATACGGTGTGGTCCTGCACGAAACCGCGTCGTTTCCGAGCTGGCCGTAGCCGTTCCACCCCCAGGCATAAACATCTCCGGAGGCGGTGACAGCCAGTGAATGATTAGTGCCGCCGGCAATGGCCACAATGTTCGAAAGACCGTTGACTTGCACGGGGGTCAGTCTCCAATCGGTTGTTCCGTCACCCAACCATCCGAGCTCGTTATTGCCCCAGGTCCAGACAGTGCCGTCGGCCTTGAGGGCAAGAGAATGGTCCATCCCTGAGGCAACGGCAACAACGCCTGTCAGACCGCTTACCTGCACGGGTGTACTGTGCTGTTCCCATGTGCCGTCTCCAAGCCGCCCTCCCATGCCCCACGCCCACACAGTGCCGTCATTCCTGAGCGCAATAGAATAACCATAACCTCCATCTGCTGCTGTTATGCCTGTAAGTCCATTTACCTGAACAGGGATGCTGCTGCCGGTCCCCGTCCCATTTCCCAACTGTCCCCACTCGTTACGCCCCCACGCCCGGACCGTGCCGTCGGTCTTGACAGCTAAACTGTGAAATGTCCCGGCGCCTATTGCGACAACATCGCTTAGGGTGCCGACGCCTGATGGATCGACTACCTGGACCGGTGTCGACCTGTCGGTAAAGGCTCCGTCGCCGATCTGACCCATGGCATTCCAGCCCCAGGTCCATACCGATCCGTCATCACCGAGGGCAACGCTATGCCCGCTGCGGCTTGCAACGTCGGTAATGCCGGCAAGTCCGCCCACCCCGACCGGGACACTGCTGTTGTCAAGCGTGCCGTTTCCCAGCCTGCCGGATGCATTCCACCCCCAGGACCACGCGATACCGGATTCATTAAGAGCAAGTGTATAATTCTCGCCTCCGGCAATTGCGTTAATATCAGTGAGCGCTCCCGTACCTGCCGCGCCGACAACCTGGACAGGGGCATTTCTGTTTGTCAATGTCCCATCTCCAAGCTCCCCGGCATAATTACGTCCCCAGGCCCAGACAGTCCCGTCATCCTTTATGGCCAAAGAATGGTTATAACCGGCAGCAACGCCGGTAATCCCCCACAGCGCATCAACCTTTACAGGCGCCGTCTCCATTATAGTTACACCATTCCCTAACTGACCGTAGCCGTCCCAGCCCCATGAGATAACCGTGCCGTCGGACAGCACCGCAACGGAGTGGCCGTATCCGGCCGCCAAAGCAGAGACGTCCGACAGACCGCTTACCTGCACCGGGGCGTTCATCTCCGATGTCGATCCGTCTCCGAGCTGACCGAAGATATTCCATCCCCAGGCCCACACCGTGCCGTCGTTTTTCAGGGCAAGCGAATGTCCGTTACCGGCAGATAGGGCTTTTATTCCTGAGAGCCCGATTGCCTGTACGGGAATATTGCTGTTATAGCCTCCGCCTGACAGGCCGTTGCCTAAACGTCCCGACTCATTCCACCCCCAGGTCCAGACTGTGCCGTCACCCTTCAAGGCTTCGCTGAAGGTATTTCCGGCAGACACCGCTGTAATACCCGTCAAACTGCTCACCTGAACAGGAATCGAACTGTCCGTCCATGTTCCATTGCCCAACTGTCCGCCGTTATTGCTCCCCCAGGACCAGACAGTCCCGTCATTCCGGAGCGCGACAGTATGTCTGTCTCCTCCAGCGATCGCAACTATGCCGGTCAGGCCGCTCACCTGAACAGGCGCAGACCGGTTTGCCGTGGTCCCGTCCCCTAAACGGCCCTCTCCATTATATCCCCACGCCCAGACAGTTCCGTCGTTCTTCAGTGCGAGGTTATGATGCTGACCGCTTGCAATGGCGACAATATCTGAAAGCCCGCTCACCTGAACCGGTGTATTAGCAGCATTCGAGGTCCCGTCACCAAGCTGATTGAGCCAATTGGCGCCCCAGGACCATACCGTCCCGTCTGTCTTCAGCGCAACAGTATGGTATTCACCGGCAGAGATCGCCATGATACTTGTCAACCCGCTTACCTGAACGGGCGTTGAGCTTGCTTTATTGGTCCCGTCCCCGAGCTGACCCGCATTGTTATATCCCCAGGTCCACACTGTGCCGTCATCCGTGACCATCGCGGTGTGATAATATCCCGCGGCGATCCGCGCCGAGAATACAGCGGGGGCTCCGGGATAGACGGTGTTGTCATTATCATCAATATCAGGCATGCCCGTTGAACCGCTGCATCCGCTTATATCATAATTGCCGTCTCCGTATCCGTCGCCGTCCGCATCCGTGCAGGTATCGCATGCGTTGCCGGTCCCGTCGCCGTCGTTATCCGCCTGATCCGGATTGTACACATCCGGACAGTTGTCGCAGGCATCGCCGAGGCCGTCGCCGCTAAAAGTTTGCTCGTACACTTCAATTTCAGACCAGGAAACCCATGAAGGAGAACTTGTCGTCGAAACATATAAGTACAGTATATTTTCTAAGACAGGATTAAAATCCAGTGAGATTACTTCACCTGCTGACATGTACTTGCTGACAGTCCTGACCCATCGCCAGGTTTCATCATATGTATAAATGTCATGAGTTGCATACCCTTCAGGAAACTGATTAACAGTCAATTTTATCTGTGCAATCGTATAAGCCTGACCGAGGTCAACTGCGATCCATTGCGGAGAGGAGCCTCCGGCGTTCCAGGCACTCGATGGATTTCCGTCAAAAGCCTTATCCGCGGTTTCTGAATTATTAAAATTTGAAGCCCATGCAAATTTGTTAAGGGCGATATTGACCGGCTCAGCGGGATCACTATCAATCTGGTCAGGGTTGTACGCTGACAGGCAGTTGTCAAGAGCATCATTTACGCCATCACCGTCAGAATCATCACAAGCATCTCCAATGCCGTCATTATCATTATCCGCCTGATCAGGATTCGGATTATTTATGCAATTATCATCGCAATCGTAAACATTCCCGTCCGTGCATTTGTTGTCCCCGACTGTACCGCTGCCGTCTCCGTCATCGTATATTCCATCACTGTCAGAATCATCACAAGCATCTCCAATTCCGTCACCGTCCAAGTCCGCCTGGTTCGGATTATATACGTCCGGACAGTTGTCGGTAACATCATAAATTCCATCACCGTCGGAATCATCATCACAAGCATCTCCAATTCCGTCACCGTCCAGGTCCGCCTGGTTCGGATTATACACGTCCGGACAGTTGTCACAGGCATCTCCGACGCTGTCGCCTTCGAGGTCTGTGGTGCATCTTGAGGTTGTAGTTGTAACGCACTCCATAATGCCGGTATCGCACTCGCCGATGCTGTCACATGCTGCGCCGATATTGAACCCCTCATCAATCTGCCCGTCACCGTCATTGTCCTTACCGTCGCACAGTTCCGGGGCGCCGGGATAGATACTGTTGTCATTATCATTAAAGTCGGTATTATTAGCGGCATAGCCGGCCGGCCGGCCGCATACCTGCACCGGGCTTGTCGCATCTCCGTATCCGTCCCCGTCGGAATCCTTATACCATGTCTCTGCATCACTTCGCACGCGCACAAATATATCATAATAACTATTTGTCTTATCCGTAACGAGATTTGCCGGGGATTCAAATGCCGTAAAACGTCCATCCGCGCTGATTGAAGGATTATAGCTGTCGTTGTTTCCCTGGACGCCGTTGGGATCCACGCTCACCCTCACGGTCTGTCCCGTCTGACGGTCATGCACAAACACATCCATATAACCATTTGTATCACCTGTGACGAGATTTGACGCCCTGGATCCAAATGCCACAAAACGGCCATCCACGCTGATTGAAGGATACTCGCTGTAGCTGTTTCCCTGGACGCCGTTGTTATCAACGCTCACCCTCACGGTCTGTCCCGTCTCACGGTCATGCACAAACACATCGCTTCGACCGTTTGTGTCACCCGTGACGAGATTTGACGCCGAGGAATCAAATGCCACAAAACGGCCATCCGCGCTGATTGATGGATTATAGCTGTAGCTGTTTCCCTGGACGCCGTTGGTATCCACGCTCACCCTCGTGGTCTGTCCTGTCTGACGGTCATGCACAAACACA
>JACRHB010000093.1 GCA_016217725.1 Nitrospirota bacterium
TCTTCAACTCATACACTCATAACTTGACAGACATGGAAATGCTTTTTTTACTACCCCCTAATCCCCAATCCCTACCTTCAGCATAACCATGCAGGCAGAAAATACACATTGTCGGTCCTTCCGAAGAAGTCCCTGTTTAATACAAAAGAAACGTCGGCAGGATAATCTTTTGTGAAATATCTGATCCCTGCATGCACGCGCGGCGCTTTGAAAGAATCATTATTTACCTCTATGGCCCTGGGTTTATTATCTTCAACAAGCACAAAGTCAACCTCATTTTTTGAGAGCGTCCTCCAGAAATGCAGCTCCGAAAGAGGCGCAAGGTTCTTCATAATGTTGCCGCCTACGCTGTTTTCAAGGAGACTGCCTGAATCGGTTCTGTCTGCAAGGTCATGGAAATTCTTGATTACAATATTTCTGAGACCGGTATCTACAAAGTAGACCTTATGCATCTTGCTGATCTCTTTTCTCGGATTGCCTGAAAAAGGGCTGACTGTTTTTATGACAAAGGTATTTTCAAGCAGGAAGAGATATCTTTCAAGGGTCTCTCTCGCAAGTTTTATCGACGTACAAAGCTCGGAAATATTTATCATGCCCCCTATCTGCAGGGAGAGCGCTTTTATAAGGTTATTGAATGCCGTGACATTATCAATTCTCATAATGTCCTTTATGTCTTTCTTTATGTAAGAATTGTATATATCCATGAGATAAGCTGTCTTCTTTTCCCTGTCCGACTCAAGGGCGACTTTTGGGTATCCGCCGAATATTACATATTCTCTGAAATACCCGGCCAACTCGGTTGAAAAAAATCTTGCAGGTAATTCCTGAACATCGGTATCCGGCTTAAAATGCCTTATGTCACTTTCCAACAATGTATCGGCAAGTTTTTTTTCTTCTTTAAAAACAAGAAACTCGTAGAAGTCGAGAGGGAATATCTCAAACACTATCTTTCTTCCTGCAAGGGAATCTTTGAATTTCCGTCTTATTTCGAGGGTCGATGAGCCGGAAACGATAGTCTTAAGATTCTTATATTTGTCATGAAGGAGTTTTAGAAAATTTGTCGGGTTCTGCATGTACTGGATTTCGTCGATAAAGATGAAATTTTGTTTCTCAGTGTCTGCCCCGGATGCCTTAAGAAAGGCGATAACCTCTTTTACGCCCTTGTTAAATATATCAAGGACAGTAAAATCCTCAAGGTCAAAATAATGGATGAGATTACTGTTTACCTTTTGGTTTTTTAATTCATCAATGAGCAGATGCAGTATGGAGGTCTTGCCGACCTGCCTGGCGCCGACAAGCAGTATAATCCCCGGCTCGTTCATATACTTTCTGATTTCAGACAGGATTTTTCTTGGATACAAAGCCATATTATAAGTTCATTATTTTAAGGGTATTGTCTTAAATATATGAATTAATTTTAGTATAATTACAGTGGATTAGCAAGAAAAAGTTGCATTAAAAACACACCCCTTAATCCCCTCTTGATAGAGGGGAATTGCGCTCTGCGGGTTCAATTTTGTAGATTGATCCGGCGCAAATTCATCTTAAGACGTTGCGTCAACTTTAAATCCGTATGTTCCGGCATTCATAGACCGGCATTACCGTTATTTTCTCATGCACGGGATAGGTATGCTTTCCCGGATAGATGACCCACATATGTTCAAGTCCCAGGTCTTCTAAAGCCGTATACATCGATTTTGTAACCTTTGGGGCCTCTGCAAATTTTATTTCAAAACCATATCTTTTCCCGGTTAGTTTGTGAATGAAAAAGAGATCTATTTCATTACCGACGTGCGTGCCCCAGAAAAAGGCCTCGGCGGGCCTCATTATCCGCAGCGCCTGTTCGATAATAAATCCCTCCCATGAGGCCCCGGCGCGAGGATAGGCAAGAAGGCTGTGCATATTGCCGAGTCCCAGCAGATTATGGAGAAGCCCGGTATCCCTGAAATAAACTTTAGGCGATTTGATCTGCCGCTTGCCGATATTTTCGTGCCAGGGCTGAAGTTGTCTTATCATAAAAGTCCCTGTAAGGATGTCGAGATAAGAGCGCACCGTTTTATCGGATAGGCCCATGGAGCGTCCTATCTCCGAGGCGTTCCATATTTGTCCGTGGTAATGCGCAAGCATCATCCAGAAACGCCGCATGGCGGAAGACGGTATTGTAATCCCGAGCTGAGGGATATCACGCTCAAGGAATGTCTTGATAAAACCGTCGCGCCAGGCCATGCTGTCGTCATCGGATTTCGCAAGGAAGGAGCGGGGAAAACAGCCCCGTGACCAGAGTTTATCCAAAGACCTGTCGCCGGTCTCCGTTATATCAAATCCGGCAAGCTCTATAAACTCCACACGCCCTGCAAGCGTCTCGGAGACATTGCGGACTATGTGCGGTGAAGCGCTGCCAAGGATGAGAAAACGCGCCCTGCAGCCGGGTTTGTCAACGAGCACTCTGAGAACGGCAAACAACTCCGGCATAGCCTGTATCTCATCGATAACAACTATGCCGGACAGAGAACCGAGAACAAGCTCGGCATTCTGAAGTCTGAATCTGTCTGGCTGTGATTCGAGATCAAAATGGTATGCCTTCCTGCCTTTGGTGAATATGCGTGCTAAAGTGGTTTTTCCGCATTGCCTTGGACCGAGAATGGCGGTAATAGAGGACCTCTTCACCGCTTTTGACAGCCTTTTAATATAATAATCCCTTTTTACCATGCATCCATTATACCATGAAAATTCGGAGAACGACTCCGAATTTTCATGGTATAGCTATTCACTCCCAATCCCCGCTCAGGATAAACGGGGCCCAGTAAAACGGGTGTCTCCATTCTTCCTTTAATTGCATGACCGTGCGGGTTGCCTCCTGCAAAGCCGTGGCCTTGTCTTTGCCCTTGCTGTACCGGGTGAAAAAATCTATCATGAAGGATGCGGTCGAGTCGTCGTTGACGCTCCAGAGCGTGGAGAGGACGGACGCCGAGCCTGACTTAATAAACGCCCTCTGGAAGCCGACGAGGTCGTCGCCGTGCGGGAATTTAACGTCAATGTCGTCCTCGCTCATGCCTTCATATCCTGAGACGAGTCCCGTCTCACAGGCGCTGAGCGCAACGAGGCTCGTATTGAAGCGCATGTCTTCTATCTCGGAGACGGTCAGCATACCGTCGTTTGCCGAGTCCTTATTGAAAAATATGGACGACATCAGAGGCGATTGCCTGTTTAAGATGCCGTGCGTTGAAAACAGCAGGAGGTCGTATCTTGAGGCATTGTTCTTTACAACCGTCTCGGTAGCGGCTTCATCGGTGAAGACGGCTTTGTCGGCAAACAGAGAGCCTACTGCCTGAACCTCGGTCTTTGCCGATATCAATTTCTCAAGGATTACATCGCTGGCCTGTATAGCCGGAGGGCTTCCCACTGCCAGGAGATTCGCCTTCTTGTTGCGGTTGTTTTTCTGAGCGTAGTTTAAGATTGTCGAGCTTGGGGCGTAGAATATTTTGTATTTATCAATCAAGAATCGCGTGTCCTCTTTAATCATTTTTTGGATGCGCTCCGCTTTGATCCGGGAAAGAATCGATGCAAATTCCGCCTCAAGCTTCGAGCCGTAATTCTCCTGCTTTATTTCGGGTCCGGCTTGTCCGGTAATCTTAACCCCTCTGATATTGCCTTGGGTCTCGGTCTTCAGCATCGCAAAGAGTTTGTCTTCCTGCTCTAGCAGCTCAGGAGATATTTTTTTACATGAGCCTTCATTTACGGCCAGGGCCTGAAAGGGGAGATAATGCAGTACGCCGTGCGGGATAACGCCTATTGTCTTATTGTCGGACAGCTCTTTTTCAAAAGGCTTCACCAGCGCTTCATAAAGTTTTAAACCCTGCCTTTGATATTGACACTCGCTGCGGCTTTCAATCGCATTCCTGAAGGACATGACGTCGGCTTTCAACTCTCCAGGCTTCAGAGCAAGATTGAGGATTGAAATATTCTTTGGAGTTATTACAGCGCCGATAACGGAAGCTTCGCCGACATAATATTCGAGGATGGCGGTCTTGTCCGGGATAATCTTTCTTATCTCAGCCGATGTTAAAGGTTTGTCGAGAGCGGTCTTTTTCGCCTTCCCGGTATCCGCTGCGCCGGTTTGCTCCGAATAGTATTGCGAAGACTCAAAGAACGTCCTCGATTTTGACCGCTCCATATATTGAACGGCTTCATCGGCCTTCCCCTGTTTCGCAAGTATCTTTATCACCGTCTCAAAGACAACAAGCCTGTTCTCGATAAAGCTGACCTGTTTTTGTTTATCCCTGAACCCGCCGCTCCATAATTTCTCCACCTCATCGACAGCTTTTTTGTAATAAATCAGGGCGTTGTTTTCTTCATTCAAAGCTTCATATGTCTGACCGAGTCCGTAAAATAATTCCCAATTCTCGGCGCTCTCTATCTTTTCGACATTGATCAATTCTTCAGCCTTTTTGTATTCCTGCATCGCCTCCTGCATAGCGCTCTTTTGAAAATAGATTTGCCCCCGCAGCACATACGCCCTGGACATTGCGACCATGTTGTGATCCTTTCCCGCATAGGAGATCGCCTTCTCCGTCATTGCCAGCGCCTTGCCGTAATCTTCATTCGCTTCATTTCCCATGCCGCGCTTTTTATTGTCGTTCCCGTTTAGCAAATGAAGCCCGGAGGAATACAAGTGCGCGGTCTCGATGCCGGGCTCTTCGGTCATGGATTCGATATAGCCGTGCCTCATATATTTTATGCCGGTATCAACATGCTCAATCGCCTCTTTGTATTCGCCCCTCAAGCCGTGATAGTAAGCCCCGTATAAAACATGATATGCGCTTAACGCCTTGCGGTCTCTCATGTCATTTGACCGGACATCAATCTTGTTTACCTTTTCAAAGGCCTCGTCAAAATATTTCTTCGATTTCTCAAAATCCCGCAGCAGCGCATACACCGCGCCGCTCTTGGACTTTAAGATCGACAATTCCCTCTCCTGCATGCCGGCAAAGGAGCTGCCGATTTTATAGGTTACACCCTTGCGCTTCTCCTCGCCTTCTTCCACGATCCTCTTTGCCTTTTCAAGCTCGCCCATCTTGATGTAAAGGTCGGACAGCTTTCCATAAGCCTGAAGGGAGTACATGTACTTCATGTCGTAATTCAGGGCATGCATCAGCTCTATCGCCTTTGCCGCTTCCGTGAACTGTTCGATGGCCTTCCTGTAATCTCCCTTAACGTTGTTGTAGAAATATCCCCTGTCCAGTAATAGAAAAGGCTTGTCGTCGCTTAACGGCAGCGCCTTTGTCATAAACTGCTCGAAATGCCTGAACGCCCTTTCCCTGTCCCACGTCCTGAACCATTCGATGTAGGACTTATACAAATGCAATCGTCTGATATATGCGTCGTTGTTCGTCTGGGTCATTATCGATGTATTGAACACCAACGCCTTGGCAAGCAGCTCTATTCCGTAATCGAGCGGCTTGTTCCTCAGCTTCCTCGCATATGCATCCTCTATGATCTCCCCTATCTTTATCCCTTCATCGCAGACGCTTGAAGCCCTGTCGAACTGACCTACCTCGAGCAACGCATGTGCCAGCTCAAGATAATCCTGCCTGAGCCCCCATAATTCCGCATCCTCCATGCCGCCGTTTATTATCTTCTGTGTGTTCTGATGTAATATTCTATCGGCGGCGTCTTTTCTGAAATATTTATTATCGCGCGGCGCATCCCTGATATATTCCTCATAATCGCCTTTGACATAGGAGGTCGGGATGACGTTTGTGACAAGCGAGCTTGTGCTCGCGCAGCCGTACATTATGATGAAAGACGTAATAAATAAGTTTGACGGACAGGAAAATAAGAAACTGAAAATCTGCATCTCCTATCTCACAGGAAGTTTTCTGATGCGATACTCTTTTTCATCTAGTGATACGATTGAGCCTTCAGTAAGTTCTGCTTCAATTAACGGCAATACCGTTGTTAGAATCCGTGTGATCATATCCGGCCTGGCGTTAGATACGCGTAAAGAAACAACGCTCGGACCATTCAACCCGCTTTGAGCGACTATTGCCGAGAAGTCAAGGTCTTGAGTAACAATGACAGCCTGCTCCTTGTATGCCAATTGTATAATTTCGCCGTCAGAGGCTGTCGCGGGAAGTTTATCTGTAACACGGACAATGTCATATCCGCTCTTTTGCAATTC
This sequence comes from Nitrospirota bacterium, assembly GCA_016217725.1. GTDB lineage: Bacteria > Nitrospirota > Thermodesulfovibrionia > UBA6902 > UBA6902 > SURF-23. The sequence continues at coordinate 6,182 of JACRHB010000093.1, forward strand.
CTTAACAGTAAGGGGAGATATGTGTATATCAGCTATGAACTTTAATTTCATTTGTTTCCTTAAGCAGGAACGGAGCGATGATACTCTCCGGCAAGCCACGCAGCGTATTCGATAGTCTGGAGGATGTCTTCTTCTTCAAGCTCGGGATATGCAGTCAGGATCTCTTTATGGCTCATGTTGGAAGCCAGCAGCTTGAGCACAAATGCAACGGTGATACGCATTCCCCGTATGGTAGGCTGCCCCAGGCAGACTTCAGGATTTATAGTTATGCGGACAAATGGTTTTGACATTATATCTCCCTCCCTTAATATTGATATTCTTAAGCTTAAATATTATATCAATTGCTGCATGCTCTTTCCCATTATAGACTTCTACTCCTCACATAACTACTCACAACCCTATCTCCTCAAAGATGTATTTAAGGTTTTCCATCCCGAAGGAGTTGTCTCCTTCATATCGGCTCTTGAGATTTTTCAAAACTTCCCTAAGCGCAGTATTTAGAGCGTAAAAAACATCCTGTTCCTTCACCGCTGAAAGCTCTTTATCGGGGATAACGCTCAATTCCATCTTCCTGCAAAAGCCGAGTATGTCTTTTGCCGACAATTGATATTTATAGCGGAGCTTTAAAATTTGAGACTGATGTTCGGGGAGATCGTTGACGGATTGTTTGAGACATAGAAGGAATTCCTTGATGATGAGTCTCTTGTCAATATCAAGACCGTCAGCGGCAAGCGGGAATTCCCGTGAGTCCGGGTCTTCAGCATGGATAGATACAAAACGAGGGTCTTCTATTAAATCAAGTTGTCCGGCCCGTATTAATTCATTCCGCACGACCCTTATTTTCTCCGATGTTTCATTCAGGGATAGATTCAATTGTCTTGAAATCTCATGCTCCGGCTTTCTCAAGCGCAGGCAGATGTAGACCTTTTGGCTTGTCTCATCAAGAGGCTTAATCGCTGACGGCAGCCTGTCGAAGACGGATTTATTAATAGGCCCTTCCATATTTCCACCTTAACCAGTCTTTATACGTAGAATCGGAATTTATTACCGACCAGACAAAAGTCTTGAGGCTGCAATCGTTGGCGCCTTTGTACGCCCTGGCTTTGTTTTTCAGGAAATCAAAGAACCATATGTAAGAGTCCAGACATTCGTCGCACTGGTCTTCTCCGTAATGGGTCAATGAACCTTTCCTTTGTTTCTGAAGGATGAGCAAAGAGCATATTTTTCCCCTAACTGAATGATCGCAGTGCGTCTTCATAAGATTCCAGACCCTGGAGAGGACGAGGTCGGTATATGCGTTTACAAAGACCTCGCATGCGCTTTTCTCCCCGGAGCTGACGGAACGGGCAAGAGAAATATCGTCTTTTACGCCGTTAGACATAGAATGTCTTTCTTTAATAAGTTGACGTCAAAAAAGGAGATTAATTGAGTACTTCAGAATATATCATAAGGCCAAGGAAGTCAAGAAAAAATAATGAAAAAACGGCTGGAATTAAAATAATAAAACTACCTGAGCCTGAAGATCGCCAGCGATTCGACATGGTAAGTCTGAGGGAAAAAATCGATTATCCCGACAGACTCGATTTCGTATTTTCTTTGCAGTTTTTTCAGGTCTCGTGCGAAGGTCGCCGGATTGCAGGATATATAAACAATTCTACCGGGCATTAAATCAAGAATTTTCCCCGCAACCCTGTTTGTGACGCCTGTTCTCGGCGGATCCAGGATCACAATGTCGAAACGCCCTTCAAAATGAAAGTCTTCGGCTGAGGAATTGATGAGCCTGTAATTCCTGATCCCGTTGCTCTTCAAATTCCTCCTGCCGTCCTCTATCGCATATGGGTTCTCCTCAACGGCAATTACATCCGCGTCCGCTGCGAGGGGAATGGAAAAGTTGCCCGCGCCTGAGTACAGATCGAGGACTTTTATCCCCTTCAAAGGCTTCAGGCTGTTTTTAATGAGCTCAACGACCGTCTGATTAAGTCTCCAGTGACTCTGGAAAAAGGCCATAGGGGATATCGTGTACTTCAGGTCTTGAAGCGACAGGGTTACGTACGGCTCTCCGTATCGGACTATTTTCTTATCCCGGGTCTCAATATATAATCCCGAAAAACCCGCCTGTTGGAACAGCGACGCCAATTCGTTCATGCCCTCCGGAGATTTACCGCTTGAGGAGAGTTTTATCAACGCAGTGGAACGATCGCCCGTGGTTATGTGTATTTCTCTAATGCCAAAGCTTTTCAGCAGGGGCTTTATATTTTTCAAGCCTTCATTTATCTTTTCATCCATCAGGGGGCAATTGTCCATATCAACCACTTCTCTCGTATTCTCTCTGTATAATCCGATAACGCCGTGAGACGTCTTAAACTGCCCGCGCAATCTGTAATTCCACGGATCGGCGTCAATAATAGGCTTCCCGAGGTCGTTCTCTATCTGCGCCAGTCTCTTTAAACAGTCCCTGAGTATCTCCTGTTTTAATCGAACCTGAAGGGCATAAGGCGCGTGCTGCAAATGACAACCGCCGCATACCCCGAAATACCTGCACGCAGGCCTGATCCTATGTGGAGAAGACTCGAGGATTTTTTTAACCGAAGCGGCGATGTAATCCTTTTTCTCATCTTCTATAATTGCTTCAACGGTTTCTCCGGGCAGGACTGCGCCCTTTATCATAACGACTTTTCCTTCATGCCTGCCGATATACACGCCTCCGTATGCGGGCCGCTCGATTTTTAAAGTCAGCGTTGACATATATTGATTGTAGAAAATTATGTTAAAGTTTAACAAACGCGCTAATTAGTTGTTAGTTTTTAGTTGTTAGTTTTTAGTTCTAACAACTAACAACTAAAAACTAAAAACTAACAACTTCATAGGGAGGCTTTCATGAAAAGGCTTACGAGATATTTCTTCCAGGGACTCTTGTTGACGGTCCCTTTGGCGGTAACGATTTACGTGGTTTATGCCATCTTCATCAAGATCGACAGTATCTATGAATTCAAGATACCGGGCGCCGGGTTTGCGCTTACCCTGATAACGATAATAATAGTCGGTTTTATCTCTTCCAATTTGTTGACAAAGAAGCTTGTGCACGTCATCGACCGTTCTTTCACGCGCCTGCCGTTTGTGAAGATGATATATACGGCTATAAGGGACCTGATGAATGCGTTCGTCGGCGACAAGAAAAGCTTTACCAGGCCGGTGCTGGTTGCGCTTTCCTCAGCCCGCAGCGTCTACGTCATAGGGTTCATGACGCAGGAGAGTCTGGTAAATTTAGGCCATGCCGACAAGGCTGCCGTCTACCTGCCGGAGTCATATAATTTCGCAGGGAATCTCATTATCGTGTCCAAAGAACAGGTTACTCCTTTAAATGTGGAAAGCGGCGACGTCATGGCCTTTATCGTCTCGGGCGGCGTCGCCGTAAAGTAGAGGAGCACACAAATCTTCAAAGTTGTCATGCTGAACTCGTTTCAGCATCTGTTATATTTCTAAGACCCTGAAACAAGTTCAGGGTGACATCCGGCGCATGCATTCAGTTTTCATCTGCTTGTCAGGAAACAAGGTCTGCTTCGATATCCACAAAGAGATGCACGTATCTGCCGACCATGAGTCCGCCGTTTTCGAGCGGCATATTCCATGCAAGTCCGAAGTCTTCACGGTTGATTACCGTCTTTGCGGCAAAACCCATGCTCGTCTCTCCGAAGGGACTTTTGAGGGAGCCGAAAAATTCCACGTCGGCGGTCAGGGATTTCTTAATGCCGTTGAGGGGAACCCATATGCGATAGAAGACGGCAGGAGGAATTTGAAGAGCAACGGGATCAGGAAAGCAGGTCTTTATTTACGGTGACTTTCATCTGCCGTTTAACGCTCTCAATATAGGCCGTTATGGCCTGGCTGCTTTTATTTGAGCGGAAAATCTGGAGCAATTGCTCCTGGTTTCCCGCGCCTATGGAGTCGAGAATTTTAATCTCCTCGGGGGAAAGCTCGGAGGTTTCCCCTATCATCCTGGTCATCTTGTTGAGGATCAGGTCGTTTCTTAATTCGCTTTCGAACGCCTGTGAGGTCATGCGGTTTAATTTTAAAGCTCTCATATAAATATTCTGGTCGAAGACGCCGTTCCTCTGAAAATACGGCATCTTAATTATGGCGTCCTGAAGCTCCTTTTCGGTCACCGTTATCCCCGTTTTTTCAGCCGCGATAAGGAGAACGGTCCTATTGACAAGCGAATTAAGAACCCTGTCCTGAAGCTCGGGCTTTTTTATATCTTCTGCGTTGGGGGAATTCTCCTTTATGCGCTTGTATTCATTTTCGTAAGCCCGCCAGAATTCATCGGTAGTGATCTTCTCATCTTCGATTTGCGCGACAACCGCTTCCGTAGGCCTGTCCTTCGGCCCGATGCCCCAGAAGACGAACGTGGCTATTATTACCACCGTAATCGCGACGAGAATGATATAAGAAGCTAATTTATTGGTGCCCATTATTTTAAGCATAAGATAATATATCCCAAAGGACTGTTAAAGGGCAAGAGAACGGTCTATAAGCATTTAAATTTTGTCAAAGGCCCCGACCTTGTAATTTTCCCGTGAATATGGTAATTTCTCAATTTATTACATATAAGGGGGAGCCATATGAAAGAAGCCGAGATCATTAATGTCCTGAGGAGCGAAAGCGAAGAATACAGAAGGGTTGAGGAGGAACACAGAAAGCTCGATAAAGCCCTCGAGGAATTGAACAGGAAGAGGTACCTCTCCTCGGATGAAGAAGTGGAAAAAAAGAAAATGCAAAAACAGAAGCTTCAATATAAAGACCGTATGGCTGAATTGATAAGAGAATACGGTAAACAAGTTAAGAGTTAAGAGTTAAGAGTTACATGATGATAAATTAAATAATTATTTTTACACTTTACACTTTTAACTTTCAACTTTTAACTTTCTTGTTATGAAGAGCGATAAGATTAAAAAAGGACTTGAAAGACTGCCGCACAGGGCGCTGCTTTATGCCACGGGGATCCCACGCACCGAGATGGATAAGCCGTTCATCGGCGTGGCTACAAGCTTCACCGACATCATCCCCGGACATATCGGCATGCGGGATCAGGAAAGGTTTATCGAAAAGGGGATCCACACCGGAGGCGGGTATCCGTTCTTTTTCGGCATTCCCGGCATCTGCGACGGCATCGCGATGGGACACCGGGGGATGCACTACAGCCTGCCGTCAAGGGAATTGATCGCGGACATGGTCGAGACAATCGCCGAGGCGCATCAGTTTGACGGACTTGTGCTTCTAACAAACTGCGATAAGATCACCCCCGGAATGCTGATGGCGGCGGCGAGAGTGAACATCCCTTCCATAGTGGTTACGGCAGGGCCTATGTATTCAGGGCATTTACGTGGAAAGAGGCTTTCTCTTGTGAATGACACATTCGAGGCCATGGGGAAATATAAAAAGGGCTTGTTGAAAGCTTCGGAGCTTGAGGACCTTGAGCTGTGCGCATGCCCCGGCGCCGGTTCATGTCAGGGGATGTACACGGCAAACACGATGGCCTGCGTGACGGAGTCTCTCGGGATGAGCCTCCCCGGCTGTGCAACGTCATTGGCGGTATCGGCCAAAAAGCGCAGGATCGCCTTTCAAAGCGGCGTGAGGATTATTGAGCTGATAAAGAAGAATATCACCCCGGGGAAGATAATGACCCTTAAGGCATTTGAAAATGCGATAAAGATCGACATGGCGCTTGGAGGCTCGACCAATACGGTTTTACACATTCCGGCCATTGCTCACGAAGCAAAGGTGTCTTTAAAGCTGGAGCTGTTTGATGAAATAAGCAAAAGGACGCCTCATATTGCGAACATGCTGCCGGGCGGCGCTCATTATCTCGAAGATCTCGAATTCGCAGGCGGGATACCCGCTGTCCTGAAGAGATTAAAACAGAGCCTGAACAACGTGCTCACCGTATCGGGCCAAAAGATATACGATATTGCGGATGAGGCGGAGATCGCGGATGATGAGGTTATAAGGCCGCTGAATAAAGCTCACTGCAGGGAAGGCGGCATCGCGGTTCTGAAAGGGACCCTCTCTCCGGACGGCGCGGTTGTGAAGCAGACCGCCGTCAGTGAAAAGATGCTCAGGTTCAAAGGCAGGGCAAAGGTATTTAATTCGGAAGAAGACGCAATGAAGGCGATACTTGAAGGCAAGATCAAGACCGGTGACGTTATCGTGATCCGCTATGAAGGACCCAAAGGCGGGCCGGGCATGAGGGAGATGCTGAACGCCACAGCAACCGTTGCGGGAATGGGTTTGAGCGAATCGGTGGCGCTGATTACCGACGGCCGTTTCTCGGGCGGGACCAGGGGGCCGTGCATCGGCCACGTGTCGCCTGAGGCGATGGAAGGCGGGACTATCGCCATTATAAGAGACGGCGACATGATTGAAATTGATATTCCCAAAAGGAAGCTTGATCTGCTTCTCAGCAAGGAAGAGATACAAAAGAGATTTGAAACATACAAACCCGTTAAGCCGAAAATCAATAAAGGCTGGCTTGCAAGATATGCGCAATCGGTGACGTCGGCAAGCACCGGGGCGGTTATGAAGTCATGATTTTTACAACAGAGAATATAGACCAAGGAAATTTTTTAGCCACAGACTTACACTGACTGTAAAAAAAGACAACTAATTTTTTAGTCAGTGTAAGTCTGTGGCAAATATTTCTTATTCTTTGTGGCTTATTCTTAAAAGGAGAGCAGATGAAAATAAGCGGCGCTGAGATATTGGTTGAATGTCTGAAGAAGGAAGGGGTGAAGCACATCTTCGGTTATCCCGGAGGCGTGGTGCTCAACATCTTTGACGTTCTTTATGATGAAAAAGACTTGCAGCTCATCCTTACAAGACATGAACAGGGCGCCATACACGCGGCGGACGGATATGCAAGGGCGAGCGGAAAGGTCGGAGTCGCCATCGTAACATCCGGCCCCGGGGCGACAAACACCGTTACGGGCATTGCAACGGCTTCAATGGATTCGATCCCGCTTGTAGTGTTTTCCGGCCAGGTGCCGACGCTGCTGATAGGCAACGACGCATTTCAGGAAGCCGACATTGTAGGCATAACCAGGCCGTGCACAAAACACAATTACCTTGTTAAAGACATAAAAGACCTCGCGCAGACCGTGAGGGAGGCGTTTTATATCGCATCCACGGGCAGACCCGGTCCCGTATTGATCGATCTGCCGAAGGACGTGACAGCCGGGATGTCCGATTTTGTCTGGCCGCAGGAAGTAAAGATCAGAAGCTACAACCCCACTTATCACGGAAATAAGTACATGATAAACCAGGCCGCACAAATGATAGCGCACTCAAAGAAGCCCGTTATCATGGCCGGCGGCGGCGTCATTTTATCGGGCGCTTCAAAGGAGCTGAGGGAATTGGCGGAGTTTGCAAAGATCCCGGTTACGATGACGTTAATGGGATTAGGCGGATTCCCCGGCACTCATAAGCTGTCGATGGGTATGCTCGGCATGCATGGCACATATTATGCCAACACCGCCGTCCAGAATTCAGACCTTCTCATGGGGATCGGCGTGAGGTTTGACGACCGCGTTACCGGAAAGACCGAGGCCTTTGCGTCTCATGCAAAGATAATGCAGATCGACATCGACCCTACGTCCATCAAGAAAAACGTAAGGGTGGACCTCCCGGTCGTCGGCGACGTAAAGAACGTATTAAGAGATTTACTGAAGACGCTGAAGGAGATTAAAGAGCAGCAGTGGGGCGCCGTCAGGAGCGCCTGGCTGAAACAGGTGGAAAGATGGAAAGAGGAAAGACCGCTCACCTACAGGTTCGATAAGAATATCATCAAGCCGGAATTCGTCGTTGAAAAGATCTATGAAGTCACAAAGGGCGAGGCGATCATCTGCACGGAAGTGGGACAGAACCAGATGTGGTCCGCGCAATTTTTTAAATACGATCATCCGAGAAGGTTCCTGTCATCCGGCGGGCTCGGCACGATGGGTTACGGCTTCCCCGCCGCGATCGGCGCCCAGCTCGCGTGTCCCGACAAAATAGTTATCGACATAGCAGGCGACGGCAGCATCCAGATGAACATACAGGAGCTCGCAACGGCGGTTATAAACAAACTGCCGGTGAAAGTGGCGATCCTGAATAATGGGTATCTGGGCATGGTCAGGCAGTGGCAGGAATTATTTTTTAAAGAACGGTATTCGCATACGCATCTTGAATCCGGCAATCCTGATTTCGTCAAGGTTGCTGAGGCCTACGGCGCGGTCGGCCTGAGGGCGACAAAGCCGGAGGAGGTAGAACCTGTCCTCAAAGAAGCGCTCAAGGTGAAGAACAGACCCGTATTCATGGACTTCGTCGTGGACTGGAAGGAAAAGGTCTTCCCGATGGTACCCGCAGGAGCGGCGATAGATCAGATGATCTTTGATGAGGAGAAGGAAGAGAAGAAGTTAAAAGCGGTGAAATAAATCAATCGTGGATCGTGACCGGTTAGCGTGACCGTGAAAAGAGGAATGAAAAATTATCAATGAACAATGAGCAATTAACAATTAAAGAGAAACTTCCGCAATTGTTCATTGTTAATCGTTCATTGATAATTGGTTGCGGACACGGACAACGGTCACGGATAACGGAGGATAAATGAGACATACGATTTCAGTGCTTGTGGAAAATAAATTCGGGGTGCTTTCAAGGATCTCCGGTCTTTTCAGCGGAAGGGGATACAACATTGAAAGCCTCTCCGTCGGTGAAACCATCGACCCCGCTGTTTCCATTATGACCATAGTGACGACCGGCGAAGACCTTGTTATCGAGCAGATAACCAAACAGCTTAACAAGCTCATAGACGTGATCAAGGTCGTGGATTTCCTGGAGATCGATCACGTGGAAAGGGAGATGATCCTCGTTAAGGTCGCTCCGAGAAAAGAAGATAAGCCGGAAGTCCTGCAGCTTGCGGAGATCTTCAGGGGAAGGATAGTGGACTCGGGTCAAACGACTTACACGATAGAGATCACAGGGGAAGAGAAGAAGATCAGCGCATTTATAGACCTCATCAAGCCTTTCGGCATAAAGGAGTTCGTCCGCACCGGCAAGGTTGCGCTTGCAAGGGAAGGGACCAGGAAGGGGAAATAAAGCATACAATTCACACCGTATATTATAGGCTGAATACGGTGATCTCAGGTCTGCAGAAAAATCTTACCGGCAAGTGGAAATAACCCAATCCCGGATTTACATATAACGGCCCGGCATCGGTGTTGAAGAATCCCATATCATATTTATCGACGTACGGCGGCAGGTATAGCGGCCCCCAGAACGGGATGCGCACTTGACCGCCATGTGAGTGACCGGATAAGATCAGCTTGTGTTTCCGGCTTAAGCCGTTCACAATGACCGGATAATGAGACAATAAGATAGTGGCTTCGGGATCATCGAGGTGAAACGCCTTATGGCAGGTCGCTCCGAATATGTTGATGCCGAATTCAGGCAATTTCACAAGATCATCGACCAGCCATGCCCCGCCGGTTTTTTCAAAGGCCTTTGAGATTTCCGAAAAAGGGGCTTTACTTGTAAAATCATGGTTGCCCGGAACGCCGTAAACCGGCGCTCTTAAATTCCCCAACAGCTCTAAAGATACACTCAGGAATTTCGAATCCTCGATCAAATCTCCCGTAAAGAACACCAGCTCCGGTCCGAGCGAGTTTATTTCTTCAACAATTCTATTCAGATATGCCTTATCACCTTTAAAATGTATGTCGCTTATGTGAACACATTTTATTCCGAAAGCCTGGCCCATGCTTATATGATTGATTTTATAAGCTTCGGCCTCTACGAGGAAGCCGTCCGCTAAGATCAATGAGGGAATGGAGAGGGCGCCGATTTTTATAAAACTTCTTCTGCTTAATTTCATTTTAGTAACAGTACTCATATAATAACACGTAACCCTTCAGTTACGGGATGTCACCTGTCATTCTGAGGAGCGAAGCGACGAAGAATCTCCTGCTTTATTAACGCGTTGAGATTCTTCGCTTCGCTCAGAATGACAATGTCAGACACTATTGCCACCCGTAACTGAGGGGATACA
>JACRHB010000099.1 GCA_016217725.1 Nitrospirota bacterium
AATTCCATATTTGGACAATAAATGTTCGATAAGAGACGCCGAAAAAGCCTCTTTGTATTTATACCAGCGGTAAGAAGGTCTCGGTTTGTTGGCCTGGAAACTTACAAGCTGACGTGTCAATGACGGCTGGAGTTTAATTATATTATGAAAATGCTGCAAGAGCTTATGATCAAGAGCCTCTATTTCAATTAAAGCAGTTTGTTGTTCTATGGAAATGTCCGTCTTATTCTCATACTCAATATCAATACATACATTGTCTGCGACATTATCATCGCAAGGATCAATTGATGTTTTCTTAAGCAGAAAAAGCGGCTTATCCGCAAGCTGAGTTGGTAAAATCTTCATAAAATGATTCGCCCTCTATACGTTTAGCATGATGATAATATTCAAGACTGTTATCCGTCAAGCCTCTGCCTCTTCCACAAATCAGTCTCCGGCAAGCGGTGTTCGAGGTAGTTGTTGGAGAAGAGGTTTTGGTTGTTCAAGAAGAACAGCTTTTGTTGTTTATCCACTTAATAGCCCGAAAAATTTAGGTTTAGTTTAGCTAAAAAACAATGACACATTTTATACTAAACAACTGCAATTTTTCAGATTAAAGTGAGACGTAGCATGTATCAGCCTGACATTTCTGGAAATAATTGTTGGAAGCTACCTCTTATGCTCCTCTACTTTTTCCCCAAGATACGTAAGCAGCTCTTTGGTGCCTTCGCCTGTAACGGCGCATAACGGGAAGAAATCGTAGCCTCTATCTTTGCAATATTGCGCGAGTCTGTCAAGTTTTTCCCCGTCGCCTTTGATGTCGAGCTTTGTCGCTGCGACGGCGAGAGGCTTCTTCACAAGCTCCGGGCTGTATAATTCAAGCTCCTTATTTATCTTCTCAAAGTTCTCCACGGGGTCGCCTTCAGCCATCTCCGATATATCGACGAGATGCAGGAGAATGGACGTCCTCTCCACGTGGCGCAAGAACTGAAATCCCAGGCCCGCTCCTTTATGCGCCCCTTCTATCAATCCGGGGATGTCGGCGATTACAAAGCTTCTGAAATCCTCATGCTTGACGACGCCGAGTACGGGAATAAGTGTTGTAAAGGGATAATCCGCAATCTTCGGCCTTGCGGAAGAGACCGCGGATATCAATGTGGATTTACCGGCATTGGGAAGCCCTATCAAACCTACGTCTGCAAGGAGCTTCAATTCGAGCATCAGGTTTTTTTCTTCTCCGAGCTCTCCGGGCTGGGCAAATTTCGGGGCCTGTCTTGTTGCGGTCTTAAAATGGGCGTTGCCGAGCCCTCCCCTGCCGCTTCGAGCGGCTGTGAATTCCTGTCCTTCGATTGTAAGATCGCATAGGATTTCCCCTGATTCAAGCTCTTTTATGAGGGTTCCGACAGGCACCGGGATAATGAGGTCCTTCCCATTTTTACCGTGCCTGTCTTTTCCCATTCCATGCTCACCTCTTTCAGCTTTGTACTGCTGCTGGTATTTAATATCCAGTAGGGTGTTCAGGCTGTGTACCGCCTTAAAAAAAACATGGCCGCCCCTGCCGCCGTCTCCGCCGTTAGGTCCGCCCCTGGGAACATACTTCTCCCTCCGGAAGTTTACACAGCCCCTGCCGCCGTCTCCGGCCTTGACATAGATTTTTACCTGGTCGATGAATTGCATGGTTAACGATACAAGATTCGGGATGAATGATACAAGACGTCATTCCCGCTTGTCGGGGATCTAACAGCGGGGGAACAAGGAAAGATTCCGGACAAGCCGGAATGACAGCAACGCATAAAATAAAAAAGGCGGACAAAATCCGCCTTCTCCAAAATTAGAAAGTTTTTTATTTTACGCGCTTTCCGCCGCCGGGTAAACGCTTATCTGCTGTCTCTCTTTTCCCCTGCGCTCGAATTTTACGATGCCGCTGATCTTGGCGAAAAGGGTGTCGTCGCTGCCCTTGCCGACGTTGAATCCCGGATGGAATTTAGTGCCTCTCTGCCTGACAAGTATATTGCCGGCCTTTACATACTGCCCGCCGAACATCTTCACGCCGAGACGCTGGGCATTACTCTCACGCCCGTTTCTTGAGCTTCCGACGCCTTTCTTATGAGCCATTTCTGTTTATCCTCCGAAAAAATTATTGTGCTTGTATGCCGTTGATCTTCACTTCGGTATAAGGCTGCCTGTGGCCTCTCGTCTTCCGATGGTTCTTTCTGGGTTTCATTTTAAATACAAGGACCTTGTTCCCCTTGCCCGTTTTAAGAACGTCTGCAGTCACCTTTGCCGACGGAAGGAACGGATTGCCTACCGAAACCTTTTCGCCGTCCGCCACCATCAACACTTTGTCAAAGGTAACGGGGCCGCTGCCGTCGAGCTTTTCGACCCTTAACACGGAGCCTTCTGAAACCCTGTACTGTTTTCCGCCTGTTTCAATTATAGCGTACATGTAATCCTCCAAAATAAAATAGCTCTATTTTTTAACATAACGCCCCGGATAAAGTCAATTTCCGGTCAAGTGGAAAAACGATACCATATAATTTTCAAAGGAGGCTGAACGCCTCATAAACACAATGACGACACCTTTTAAAAAAAATTCGAGCAGTTCCTAATCAGGCCGGTAATATGAACTGTAACGATTTATTTTGCAATATGCTTTTTGCCATTTCAAATAATTGTCGATTCATTGTGTTTATGAGGCGTTCAGCCTCCTTGCACTCACCCGTTTTTGACTTAATCCGCCCTTTTTCGATAAAATAAACCTCGCGTTTTAAAAACCATATTCAATGCTATATAATAAAAATTCGCGATGAATCCAGTAAAAGGCGGTCTATATGTTAGAGAAGAGATGTGAACAGATCCTCGAAAAATATTACGACGAGAAAGGCAGCGTGATATCCATACTTCAGGACGTGCAGGAGGCCTTCGGATATATTCCTGAAGACGTGGTGTTCTGGTTTTCGGATAAGCTCAACGTCCCGGCAAGCAACTTTTTCGGCGTGACGACCTTCTATGCGCAGTTTTACCTGAAGCCGAGAGGCAAGAATATCATTACGGCCTGCTGCGGCACGGCTTGTCACGTAAGAGGAGCAAGCCCCATGATCAGCAGGATCCGGGCCGACCTCGCGATTGCAGAAGGTGAAGATACGACTTATGACGGTCAATTTACGTTTGAAAACATCGCATGTGTGGGCGCATGCAGCATTGCGCCGGTCCTTATCGTGAACAAGAGGGTTTACGGGAGCATGTCGCCCGACAAGGCTTCAAAGCTGCTGAAAGATTTTGAAAAGGGCAAGGGTTGATAAATGGCGGAGAAGAAAAAAGCTGAATCAAAGGCTAAAACAAAGCGCCAAAAATCCACCGTTAAAGACTTGCTCATCAGGGTCTGCTTCGGCACCGGCGGTCTTGCCGCGGGAAGCCAGGAGGTCCTCGAGGCTTTCCACAGAGAGTTCGACGCTCACGGTGTAAAGGCGAATATAGAGAAAAAGTGCGTTAATATAACCGGCTGCCGGGGCTTTTGCGCAAAGGACGTGCTTGTCGACGTAATAAACAACGGAGACCTGGCAACGTATCAGTTTGTAAAGCCGGACATGGTGAGCCGTATCGTTGAGGAGCACATATTAAGCGGCCGACCCGTTGAGGAGTGGCTGGTAGGCCCCGATTACCACACATTCCATGATAAGCAGACGAAGATACTCCTGAAACAGTGCGGCCAGATCGACCCGGAAGACATTGACGCATACCTCGGCATCGGCGGATATGAAGGCGCAAAGAAGGCGCTCTCATTGACGCCTTTTGAGGTGATTGAAGAGGTAAAGGCCTCAGGGCTTCGCGGCAGAGGCGGGGCGGGTTTTCTCACCGGTCTGAAATGGGAATTCTGCAGCATGTCCAAAGGCACGCCGAAATACATCATATGCAACGCGGATGAAGGAGACCCCGGCGCATTCATGGACCGGTCCGTTATCGAGGGCAATCCTCATTCGGTCCTTGAAGGCATGCTCATCGGCGGTTATGCGATCGGGGCCGAGCATGGATACGTTTATATCCGCGCCGAGTATCCGCTTGCCGTAGCGCGTCTTGCGATAGCGATCGGGCAGGCTGCCGAGAAAGGCTTTCTCGGCAAAAACATTTTCGGCAGCGGATTTGATTTCGACATAAAGATCAAACAGGGCGCAGGCGCTTTCATCTGCGGAGAAGAAACAGCCCTCATTGCATCCATTGAAGGCCAGCGCGGAATGCCGCGCTCAAAGCCGCCGTTCCCGGTAAATAAAGGGTTGTGGGGCAAGCCGACGGTCATCAACAACGTCGAGACGCTTGCGAACCTTTCAACGATCATTACAAAGGGCGCTTCGTGGTACGCAGATATCGGAACGGAGAGGAGCAAAGGCACCAAGGTCTTTGCGCTCACCGGGAAGATAAAGAACACGGGTCTCATAGAAGTGCCTATGGGAATATCGTTGAAGGAGATTATTTATGACATCGGCGGGGGCATGGAGAGAAACCGAAAGCTCAAGGCCGTCCAGACCGGCGGGCCCTCGGGGGGCTGCATCCCCGCTTCGTACATCAACATGCCCGTGGATTATGAATCGCTGACCGGCATCGGCTCGATGATGGGCTCCGGCGGCATGGTCGTCATGGACGACACAACATGCATGGTAGATATGTCGAAATTCTTCCTCTCCTTTACCCAGAACGAGTCCTGCGGAAAATGCGTGCCGTGCAGGATCGGAACAAAAAGGATGCTTGAGGTGCTGACAAGGATAACGGAGGGCAAGGGCAAGGAAAGCGATATCGAGCTCCTCGTCGAGATCGGCACTGATATAAAATTATCTTCGCTTTGCGGGCTCGGCCAGTCAGCGCCTAATCCCGTGCTTTCGACCATCAGGTTTTTCAGAGATGAATACGAGGCGCACATCAAAGACGGCGTATGCCCCGCTCACGTCTGCAAGGCGCTCCGTCAGTACGTTGTAAATATCGACCTGTGCAAGATGTGCGGCAAGTGTTTCAGGGTGTGCCCTTCAGGCGCCATAACCTGGGAGCAGAAGAAGAAGGCCATGATCAGCAAGTCGAAATGCGTAAAATGCGGCGCATGCTTTGAGGCGTGCCCGTTTAATTCGATTATGTAATTATAATCTTTAACGGAGAGGACGTTATAAAGGGGGAATTATGGTCAGCACGAGACGATTGAAGGAAGTGTCGTTATTCAAGGATTTTTCACAGGAGGAGCTGGAAAAGGTCTCTTCCATGATGAAAGAGTCCTTTTATCCGAAGGGCTCAGTAGTATGGGATGAAGACAGCCCTGAACAGGGACTCCAGGTTATCGATTACGGCAAAGTCAGGGTTTCCAGAAGGACCAAGGAGGGCAATAAACAGATACTTGCGGTATTGAAACAAAATAATTTCTTCGGAGAGCTTTCCATACTCGACGGCCGTTCGCATTCAGCTTCGGTAGAAGCGGTTGAAGATACAAAGGTAATGATCCTGGCTAAATCGGATATGGACCGGCTTTTGGCGGAAAACCCCCACGCGGCTTACAAGATCGTTCGCGAGATGACCATTACCATATGCGAAATACTGCGTGAGATGAACAACAAGTTTATAAAAGTTGTCGATTATATCTGGGAGTGAATGATGTGGATTCCCCTCTATCAAGAGGGGTTAGGGGTGTGTTTCCAGTAATATTTCGGAGGTACCTTTTGACTGACAAGCAATTAAGGTTAAAGATAAAGATAAACGGCAGGGAAGTTGAATGTATGAGGGAAGACACCATCCTTGAGGCCGCTCAGAAGGCGGGCGTAAGGATCCCCACGCTCTGCCACGACGAGCGTCTTGAGCCTTACGGCGGATGCCGTTTATGCATCGTTGAGGTCAAAGGCGTAAACAGGCCGCTGCCTGCATGCACCACTCCGGTGACAAACAACATGGAGGTCTGCACCGACAGCGGCAATATAACGAGGATACGGAAAAACGTCCTTTCCCTGATCCTCTCAAATCACCCCAACGACTGCATGAGATGTGAAAAGACGGGCGAATGCGCCCTCCAGGACCTTGCATATGAATACGGCGTAGACGGCAAGCGCTTTGAGGGCGAGACCTGGAGCCTGCCGACCCGGGAGGACAATCCGTTTATTACGTATGAGCCTAATAAATGCATCCTCTGCGGAAGGTGCGTGAGGATCTGCAATGAAGTCGTCATGGCGGGAACGATTGATTTTGTCGGCAGGGGCTTCAACTCAATGCCCGACACCGCGTTCAGAAAGCCGCGCTCCCTCAACAACTGCGAATTTTGCGGGCAATGCGTTTCAACCTGTCCGACCGGCGCGTTAACGGACAGGAAAGGCAGGGGCAGGGGACGCGCTCATGAGCTGAAAAAGGTTAAGACCACCTGCTCATACTGCGGGACGGGGTGCAACTTCTATTTGAACATAAGAAACAATAAAGTCGTAAAAGTGACCTCGGCATTCGACGCCCCCGTGAACAAAGGCAGCCTCTGCATAAAAGGAAGATATGGATATGATTTCATCCACAGCGCCGAGAGGATAAAGACCCCGCTCATCAAAAAGGGCGGAAGCTTTCACGAGGCGACGTGGGATGAGGCGCTGGAGCTTGTCGCCAAAAAGTTTAAAGAGCTTGTTGATAAATACGGGCCTGAGAAGGTAGGCGCCTTCTCATCCTCCAGATGCACCAATGAAGAAAACTATCTCCTTTCAAAGTGGGTAAGATGCGCAATAGGGTCTAACAACGTAGAC
>JACRHB010000100.1 GCA_016217725.1 Nitrospirota bacterium
AAATTTCACCTATCAGGTGATGTAGTTTTCCCCTCTAAAAAGAGGGGCAGGGGTGTGTAAAAGAAAGAGCATAAAAGGAAACACACCCCTCAATCCCCTCTTGATAGAGGGGAAGAAACAAAGAATCGCTCAATTTAGATCCTAACTATTTTCCTTATGTTATAATGCGTAATACCTTATATCATCGTGAACCGTGTCCGGTTAACGTGACCGTAACAAACGAACACGGACAACGGACACGACTACCGGCTTCATGGAATACGTTATGAAACCTCATGCAAGCATCATGAGCCTTATCGGCAATACGCCGATAGTTAAGCTCAATCACATCACGGGAAATGAAGACGCTGAGATATGGGCCAAGCTTGAAGGCTTTAATCCCGGCGGCTCCGTTAAAGACAGGATAGCTTTATCCATGATAGAGGCCGCGGAAAGAGAAGGCAGATTAAGCGCGGGCGGCACGATCATTGAGCCTACAAGCGGGAATACCGGGATAGGGCTCGCCCTTATCGCCGCCGTTAAGGGATACAGGCTTATTCTTGCAATGCCGGAGACGATGTCGCTGGAGAGGAGACAGATCTTTCAGGCCTTTGGAGCGGAGTTGATACTTACCCCTGGCGCAAAAGGTATGATGGGGGCCGTAGAAGAAGCGGAGCTCATATCGAAAAAAAATCCGGAGTATTTCATGCCCATGCAGTTTGAGAACCCGGCTAATCCGGAGATTCACAGGAAAACAACGGCCGTTGAGATCATCGATGCGCTCGGCCCTGATATCGATGGTTTTGTCGCAGGTGTCGGCACAGGCGGAACGATCACGGGAGTCGGAGAGGCTTTGAGATCCGGGAAGCCTGATATCCGTATAGCGGCAGTTGAACCCGCAGCGTCACCGGTATTGTCCGGCGGCAACCCCGGCCCTCATAAAATTGCAGGGATAGGCGCCGGTTTTTTCCCCGGCGTCCTGAACACGAAAATTTACGATGAAGTAATACCCGTCACCGATGAGGACGCGGCGTCAATGTCCCGGCAACTGGCAAAAAGAGAAGGGATACTCGCAGGCATTTCTTCAGGCGCAGCGGCCTGGGCTGCGCTGAAGGTCGCGAGGGAATTGGGAAAGGGCAAGAAGGTTGTCGTTATCTTCCCCGACCGGGGCGACAGGTATTTCAGCACGGGACTCTTTAATTAAATAAAAATTAAAAATTAAAAGTTAAAAGTTTTTAAAACTCATAACTCATAACTCCTCTTCTCCATCCCCGTATTTTCCACACGGTATTCAACTGTTACGAATGCCCTAAAATTTTTCTAAAGTTTTCTTCCCAAATGCCGATAAGCGAGAAAGATGTTTATAGAAGTTTTTTTGGTAGAGGAGTTTTGTATCTTGCACGAAAACTCCCCGCCGCAGGAAGGGGGGACAAAAAAATAAACTAATTTCAAGAGACCGAATTAAAGACACAATCAACCTAAGAGGAGGTAACTAAATGAGAAAGAAAACCATTTTTACAGTTTGTACGCTTTTGGCGCTTGCAGCCGTGTTTGTATTTGCCGGCTGCAGCGGTGGAGGCGGCGGAGGCGGCAGCAGCAGCAGCGGCAACAGCGGCTCTGCATCAGCATTGACGGTAGCCGAGAACGTAAGCGTCGTGGAGGCGCAAGGGTCTTCAAGCAAGGTGACAGCGAAGGCAACAGCGCTGAAGCTGGGAGCGCTTTATCTCAGTCCTTCGGACGTTCCCGCAAATTCAGACTACTACAACGACAAACAGGAAGTTTACGTTCATGAGCGCTCTGCGGAGGCCTTCAGCATTATCAATGAAATTCTCTGCGCTATGGCGCAATCCAAATATGACTCCATGATGAACAAGGGAGATTACAAGGCGCAGATCGACATGAACCAATGCAGCAAGGATAAGGACAGCGCCTCAAGCGCCGGAGAAAGCTCACAGAACCAGTCCTCGGGCTCTACGGCGCCTGATTATGAAATGTGGACCGTTAATTCTTCAAGGGCCGACGATGCCTCGCCTCATATAGTTAAGGTCTGGATGCATGAAGAGGCGGAGCACGACATGCCGGCAAAGGTGATATTTGTAAAGGTCACAATAACGGAAGGCAAGAGTGATACCAACCCATACGGCATATTTACATTGAACTTTAAATCACACCCTGAGGTTAACGGCGTTGTAGACACCAATACTACCGCTTTTAAAGGATACCTGAAGACAGAAAAAGACGCCGCGACAAATGAAGTATTGTTGAAATTCGTTTGTGAGGGCAATGAAGGCGGCTCCTTCAGCGAGAAGACCGTATTGAACAGGGCGATAGACGGCTCAAGCGGCACCGGCAGCGCGTATATGACGGATAGCTGGGGCGGCGAGACCAAGACCGGCAATTTCAACATCGCCTTCAACACGGCAAACTTCCTGAGAGCGGACGCCGTCAGCGGCGACCAGAAGTGTTTCAGCAGAACCTCTTTTGACGAAACCGCATGGGACTACGGTCTTTACGGCTCAAGCGGCAGCAGGGTAAACCGCAATTCGGGATTCCCCATCAAGAAAGACAATTACTATGGATGGATAGGTTATTACGGCTTATGGCTTCCCGATGAAGCAGGTGTAATTAACGGCACCACCGTTTATAAAGTCGCATACGGCCAGGGCGGAGAAACGGCAATTCCGTACACGGTCGTCAAGAAAGGCGGCAGGCTTAAGAAACACACAAGGAATATGACGACCCTTGGCGCCATCAAGAACGTCCCGCTGGACTGGTGGGACATGGGCAACAGCGCCCGCGTTAAATGGAACGGCACCAACTTCGTCAAATTCGCTCAGATGAACCAGCAAACGCATATGTGGGAAAACACAGCGGAGTCGGTTTTAGATTTAAGCAACCTTAATTTCGGAGAGCTTAATTTCTGGTCCCAATCTCTGGGAGGCCAGGTAAGAGTAAAATTAACCTGCACATGGAATAACGGCTTCTCCTGCAACAACCCGACAAATAACACGCAGGTGATATTCTTTAAGGAAGACGCTGTCTTCCCGGGAGACACCGTCCCTGCCGGCCTCAAGTGTTATGACAACTGCCCCAAATACACTGCGGCGGCAGGCGGCGTTAAACCTTCAGACGCAACGTACACGAATGATTATAATCCCCAAACTGCACAGGCGCATGATTATACCTTCAGCTCATCTGCCGACGACATGGTTCTTAAGGACGGCGGGAATTCTCTGCTGTGGGTAAGTGACGGCAGCGGGCAGAATCAGTGGGGTTTTATGAGCGGCCCGCTATTTAATCCTTCAGCGGGGAATCTGGCCCTGCTTGCATGTGATGACTGGAATAATAACCAACTGCAGGATGACGGTACCTGCGGATGGAAGGCCTGGAGCGAATTAACAGAATACTACACATGGGAGACAGGCCCGGAGCAATGGAACCAGTTTACCGCCCTCAAGGATTCCAACGGAACAGTTCTTAAGTTTGAAGCTCCGTTACAGTTGCAGTACGTTCACTCTCAGACCAATGCAAGCGCATATGACTATAAGTACAACGGCGTGAGCTTCTATCTTGAGTACAGCGGTTTCGGGAACCTCCACGGCATCCCCGGCACATGCATCGACATGGATACC
>JACRHB010000097.1 GCA_016217725.1 Nitrospirota bacterium
AACCTCCGAAGGCTGTGCCGGCAGATTTACAGTCTGCTCCCTTTGGCCACTCGGGAACCTCTCCGGTGGAGCCACCGAAGGGAATCGAACCCCCGACCCGCTGATTACAAATCAGCTGCTCTGCCGTCTGAGCTACGGTGGCTGAAAAAGGCAACACTACTCCTTTTTGTTCTTTAAACTATTAATATATTGTATGAATTATACCGGGGTCAATGGCTAAAAATCAAGGAAAACAACAAATATCGGCCTAAAACTCATTTTTTCTTCGAAAATCCCGCTCTTTGACGCAATATCTCATAAAATAATACTGCGGATGCCGCTGAGACATTTAGGGAGTTCAGTTTCCCCCGCATTGGCAGACTTACTATCAAATCGCACTTATCCTTAACCGTTTCCCTCAGGCCGCCGCCCTCGGAGCCTATTACCAAAGCCAAAGGCACTCTTAAATCCGTCTGAAAGGGCGAAAGCCCGGTCCCTCCCTCGGCGCCAATAATGGTGATTCCCATGTCTTTCATGGCTAAAAGGGCGTGTTTTATGTTCGGAATCATTGCCACGGCAACATACTCCGACGCACCTGCCGAGGCCTTGACAGCTATCGGGCCAAGCCCTGCTGACCTGTGCTTTTGTATCACCACTCCGTGTATGCCCGCCGCTTCGCCCGACCTGAGTATAGCACCAAAGTTTCGCGGGTCTTCCACTCCGTCTAAGACAGCGAAAAAAGCGGGCTCTCTTTTATTGCCGGGCAAAAGGAGCAGGTCTTCAAGCTCCATGTATACCGTTTCGCCCACTAAAGCCGCAACGCCCTGATGCCCCTTAGGGAATTTCCCGTCAAAGAAACTCATGGGCGCGGATTTAACCGAAACCCCCCTTAAGCGCGCCTCTGTAAACAGCCTGCCAAGCTCTTTGTGCCTTCCCGAATGCACGTAAACAGCAGTAACGTCCCTGCCGGAGCGCAAAGCCTCTATCACCGGGTTAAGGCCGTATATGAACTCTTCCTTGCCGCGTTTTTCCATCTCTTTCATTTTATTATCCCGAAGTCTATATTACCTTAACCCCGCAGGCAAGGCTTATTGCGTGAGTCATGCTCGATGGGTTAGCCTTTCCCTTCCATGCTATGTCGAAGGCAGTGCCGTGGTCAGGAGATGTCCTTATGAACGGCAGACCTATTGTCATGTTAACGCCTGAATCGAAGGCAAGAAGCTTCAGGGGTATCAGCCCTTGGTCGTGATACATGGCAACTACGATGTCAAAGTCTCCGCGCGCGGCCTTCATGAAAACCGTATCCGGCGGATAAGGGCCGCCTATCCTAATCCCGGAGGCCATTGCTTCGGATATGGCGGGAGATATGATTTTTTCCTCCTCATCGCCAAATCGTCCGGCCTCTCCCGCGTGGGGATTAAGGCCGGCAACAGCTATGCGCGGCTCTTCAATGCCAAGCATTTTGCAGGCCCCGACGGCAAGGGAAATTGTCTTAAGCACACTGTCTTTTGTGATGAGGCCGGGGACGGACTTTAAGCTCGCGTGTATTGTAACCAGTATCACTCTTAGTTTGCCGCCCACAAGCATCATTGCAAAGTCGCGGGTTCCCGTAAGCTCTGCAAGCATCTCAGTATGCCCGGGCCACTTAAGGCCGGCCATGCCGATGGCCTCCTTTGAGATGGGAGCTGTAACAATACCTTTGACCGAGCCTTCAAGAGCAAGCTCCACTGCGCGCTTGACGGCCAGATATGAAATTAGCCCGCCTTCTTTAGTAGGCCTGCCTTTTTCAAACGGCCCTTTCCCGCCCACATCTATCAGTTCGATTACACCGGGGGCAGGGTTCATTTCGGATGGAGACGAGACACGCCTGACTTTAAGAGAAATCTCCAAAGAACGCACCGCGTCTTTCATGACCTCTGAGCTTCCTATGACAATCGCGCCGCACTCAGACTCATGCCCAGCTAATGCCTTCGCTATAACCTCCGGGCCTATGCCCGCAGGGTCGCCCATGGTTATGGCCAACAGCTTCTTCATTAGCATAATTTAACATAAGGGGCATTGCGCGGGAACAATATCAGAAGTCCGTCTCATTAAAAACTTCAGAATTCCCGTCTGCGTCTGCTACAGGTTATAATAGGCTGGTGGAACGGATAGAGCGTTTGGCTAAAGAGGCTCTTGTCAGGCGCGGCGTTCACTTTCTGCTTATCATCGCCCTCGGCCTTCTTGCTTATTCAAATACGTTTAACGTGCCGTTTCAGTGGGACGACAAACACAATATAGCGGAAAACTCTGCTATTGGAGAGCCCCAACTTCTCTTGGAGGGCTCGGATCAGAGGCTCGGCGACTTTTTCAAACGCAGGATAGTCGGCTATCTCTCGTTTGCCCTTAATTACAAACTTCACGGCCTTGACGTAACCGGCTATCACATATTCAACCTCTTAGTCCACATACTAAACGCACTGCTCGTTTACGCACTTATTCGGCTGATGCTGAGTGCTATGAATACAGAGACAAAGTCTCCCTTTAATGAATACGTCCCTCTTTTTGTCTCGTTGCTATTTGTTGTTCACCCGATTCAGACACAGGCTGTTACATACATAGTCCAGCGTTTTACGTCATTGGCTACGATGTTCTATTTGTTGTCGCTCGTGCTGTATATGAAGTTCCGAAGTAGCGGCAAAGTCTTTACTTATATTTTCGCGGTCCTCTCAGCAGTCCTTGCCATGAAGACTAAGGAAATTGCGTTCACTCTTCCCATAATGATTGCCTTATGCGAGGCGTTCTTTTTTAAAGGAGCCTTTAAAAAGAGGTTCTTGTATCTCGCCCCTTTTCTTCTAACCATGCTCATCATTCCATTGACGTTAATCGGCTTGAAGGACAGCGGGCTATCCGAAAGCATAGGCAGTGCGGCGAGGTTGGCGACTGACATGTCACGGTGGGATTACCTGTTTACGCAATTCAGGGTTATTGTCACATATTTGAGACTGCTCATTCTTCCCATTAACCAGAATCTTGATTATGATTACCCCGTGCATAATTCTTTTTTTAACTGGGAAGTACTGCCGTCTTTTCTTCTGTTGTCGTCCATTATTATATTAGGCGTGTATCTAATTAAAAGAAACCGCCTCGTTTCATTCGGGATATTCTGGTTCTTTGTAACCCTATCCGTGGAATCGAGTGTAATACCGATTCAAGACGTGATATTCGAGCACAGGGTGTACCTGCCGTCTATTGGCGCGATAGTTGCCGCTGTTGCCGCATCGCCATATTTAATAAGGATGAGGAAGGCGCTCGCCGCATTATTAGTAACGATACTTTTGTTTTTTTCCGTTCTGTCCTACGAAAGGAATAATGTTTGGCGGGACGAAGCTCGTCTGTGGGAAGATGCCGTGAGGAAGTCACCCGAAAAGGCGCGGGCGTATCTCGGTCTCGGCAACGCGTATATGAAGAAGGGAAGGCTTGCCGAGTCTATAGATTCGCTTAGCACTGCTATAGAGCTTAACCCGCAATATGCCGAAGCATATCTAAGCCGGGGCACTGCTTATTTATTTGGTGGGATGAAAGATCTGGCCGCTGAAGATTATGCAATTTATAACGCCATTAAATAATACGGGCGGGCCGGTCATGCGCCGCCCGCGACAGGTTATAATAGGCTGGTGGAACGGATAGAGCGTTTAGCTAAAGAGGCTCTTGTCAGGCGCGGCGTTCACTTCCTGCTTATCATCACCCTTGGCCTTCTTGCATATTCAAACACGTTTAATGTGCCGTTTCAGTGGGACGAATACGACTACATAACCCAAAACCCCATTGTGAAGGATGCCTCGTATTTCATCCATCCGTCTAAGGCTCAGGGGCTAAGGCAATACGACTCGCTTATAAACAGATTCATAGGCTATCTCACATTCGCGCTGAATTATAAAATTCATGGCCTAAGCGTAACCGGGTATCACATAGTCAACATCGCAATCCATCTCATAAACGCTTTTCTTGTATATTTCCTTGTCATCCTCACCTTTAAGACACCAAACTTAAAAGAATCCTCTCTTAAAGAAAAGAGTCCTTACATAGCCTTATTCTCAGCACTAATATTCGTCTCGCACCCAGTTCAGACAGAGGCAGTTACATACATATTCCAGCGCCTCGCATCACTCACCGCGCTTTTCTG
>JACRHB010000098.1 GCA_016217725.1 Nitrospirota bacterium
GAGCGCGGGGGCGGTGGTGAAGGGGTTTAACGAATATAGATCAAAGTTGCTCAAAGCAGATCAACATAGATCAACCTTGAGCAACTTTGAACTTTTGAGCAATTTTGAGCCATGTATATCCGGTGTCATCTTCAACCGCGTTGCTTCTGATAGACATTACCAGAGAGTCAAAGACAGTGTTCTGGACGTCCCTGTTCTTGGGTATTTGCCGAGGGACCTGGATTTCGAGATCCCGCACAGACATCTCGGTCTGACAGTGGCGGAGGAAGCGCCGATTTCAGCAGAGGCGATTGATAAACTGGCGGATGCGGTCCTGGAGCATATTGACATAGAAAGGATTATTCAGGACTCAAAATTCAAAGTTCAAAATTCAAATTTTAAGACTCCGAACTCTGAACTCTTAACTCTTAACTCAAAACTCCGTATCGCCGTTGCGTACGACAAGGCCTTCTGCTTTTACTACGAGGACAATCTTGATCTGTTAAGACAGGCAGGCGCTGAGATAGTGACCTTCAGTCCCGTTTCGGACAGCGCGGTTCCGGACGAAGCTGACGCCCTTTATATTGGAGGAGGTTATCCGGAACTGCATGCGGAGAAGCTGTCCGCCAACAAACCGATGCTGGAGTCCATAAAAAAATACTCGGATGCAGGCCGGCCGATATATGCGGAATGCGGTGGTTTTATGTACCTGACTGACGGTATATATGATTTTGACAATGTGTTTCATCCTATGGCCGGGGTATTCCCTTTTAAAACCATGATGAAAAAAGGAAGGTCAGGCCTGGGGTACAGGGAAGCAGTTTTAAAGGAACGGTCAATCCTCGGTAAAAAAGGGGCTGTGGTCAGAGGTCACGAGTTTCATTACTCGGAAATTATAAAAGACAGTGATGAGTTAAGAGTTATGAGTTATGAGTTAAAAGATAAAAAAGACTCCAAACTATCCCGGATATATTCGGTCAAAGACGGCTCAGGCAATGACCTTCATTGTGAAGGGTTCAAAGTTAAAAACACCCTCGGCAGTTATATTCACATCCATCTTGGAAGTAATCATTCGGCAGAGGAGAATTTTATCGATTTTTGTAAAGGAGCGACATGGAAGTAATTATTATCGCAGGACACGGCAGTCCTAAGAAAGACGCGAACAACGTTGAACAGATAGCCACATTACTGCACAACATGATCCATCCCGGATGCAGTAGTGACTGCGTAAGGGTCGCATACCTCCAGTTTGCCGAGCCGGATATTATGCAGGCGATTACCGATTGCGTAAAAGACGGGGCCAAAAAGATAATCATCCATCCTTATTTTCTCAGCAGCGGAATGCATGTCACGACAGACATCCCGGGGATAATCGAAGAAGCCCGGGGGAAATATAACGGTGTTGAATTTGTATATACCGAGCCGCTCGGCATCCATAACAAGATGGCGGAGGTTGTCCTTGAAAGGATAAGTGCTTCCACCGGCCTTAAGCCTGAAGAAATTGAGAAAAGAAGTTTTGAGATAATTTCGGAAGAGGTTGACCTCAGCGATGTCCCTGAAGAAAGGCAATCGATCGTGAAACGCGTTATACATACCACGGCTGATTTTGAATTCAAAGGCAGCCTGGTGTTCCATCCTGATGCGGTACGTGCAGGCATTGAAGCGATTAAATCCGGCAGGGACATTCTCACCGATGTTGAAATGGTACGCACCGGGATCAACAAAAAGCTTTTGGAGAAATGGGGCGGGAAGGTCATTTGTAACATACAGGAGTCAGGAGTCAGGAGTCAGGAGTCAGGAGAAAAAACAAGAGCAGAGCTCGGCATCGAATCCGCACTCAAAGAAAACAACAACATCGGCATCATCGCCATCGGTAATGCGCCGACTGCATTGCTGAAAACTATTGAGCTGTTAAATAACTCTAAACTCCAAACTCTTAACTCTGAACTCCTTGTAATTGGCGTTCCGGTCGGTTTTGTGAAGGCGTTGGAATCAAAGGCGCTGCTTGCCTCACAGCAGTTCCCTTTTATTACTAATCTGAGCAGAAAGGGCGGTTCAACCGTAGCTGTTGCGATTGTGAATGCATTGCTAAAGATGGCGGAAGGAGGTGATGATACAGCGCAGGAATAGAGCAGAAGAGAAATGAATCCATAAACCCGGGAATAAAGAAGCGGAAAGGGGTGAAAATCCCCTGCTGTCACGCAGCCGTAAAGGGAACGAAAGCCCATACGAAGCCACTGTGCCGAAGCATTGGTGCGGGAAGGCGGGCGAATAGAAAA
>JACRHB010000103.1 GCA_016217725.1 Nitrospirota bacterium
CAGTCTATTGCTATGTAGTGATCATAGATGCTATCTTTCATTAGGGTCTCCTTTTTGTGTTAGGTTTTTTGACTGTAATTAAATAAGCTAACACGAATAATGCCTTGCATTAAAGGAGACCCCTTTCTTATTTTATCGGGACTGACAACTTAATTTAAAGCACTTCATGATACTAATAAACAGGCTCTTTTTACCGAGCTCAGGAAGCCCGGCTCTTTAAGAACGTAGGGATGGCGTTTGCCTCTCTTGGTCCTACGGTTATCTTCCATCCCTCGAGTTTATCTTCAAGCGCTCCACTCAGGATCGCGACCTGTCCGGGTATTATCAGCTCTTTATGACGTATCTCGTTTTCGATGCCGCTCTCTTTTATGAACTGGGCGATCTTTGCGGCAGTGAATTTGCCTGCCGCCCATGCAGTGAGAACGGATAATCCTTCACTGTCCATTACGGCAAGACGGCTCGGGACTTTGCTGTTTTCCACCTCGCCCGAAACAATGAAATACGTGAGTGAGAAATTTGTCGTTATCATTAAAGGCGAAGCGGCGGTCGGCTCGCCGATTTTGTAAATCTTTTGCTCCACTTGCATAGGCACCTGAGGATCTGTATATAAATTCTGCCTCGCTGTGAAAAGGGCGAGGTTTTTCCACTTTTCGATGCTGCTGAGGATAACAATTGAAGCATACTTTGCAATCGCCACAACTGCGATGGACGCCTCAAAGATGGAGTCATCTCTTATAGCGGAATTTAATATCGGAAAGCCGAGGGGCTTGAAGTTTTTCTTTAAGGCCGAGCGTCTGATCTGCGTGTTGTGATCGATAATCTCTTTTGCAGTTTTTGCGCCGGAATCGAGTACGAGGTCGCTTACACCGAGGCCCTGAAGTTTTTCCGTAAGGACGCTTAATGCCTCAAGTCCCTGTGCGCCGGCGCAGAGCGGGACGCCGTTAGTCTTTGCAATACTTGCCATCGCCTCTGCATTTTCATTTACGGCTCCGTAAAGCAGGGGTTTTCTCGCTGCTATAGCTTTTACTGCAGCTCCTGCTGCTGCTGTGTCTTTGCAATTCAATATAATCGCTGCATCAGTGGCCTTATCTGCAACGAGTTTTACTGCTTTCTCATATTGTGCAGCGTTGCCGGATGCGTATTCAATCGAGACGGCATCGATTCTCAATTTTTGACCGACGCGGGTCATTTCAGAGGCTGCAACTTCGGAGGCCTTTTGGGCGAGCTCATCATCGCTTAAATTATCTTTTATGTTTACTGCCAACGCGCATGGATTAAAAAATTTCTTGTCGTGTCTGAACATGACGGTTTCACCGCCCATCTTGACGGCCTTCTCGCCGACGCCGAGGTTGAACGTCCTTATCGGGGGAGCGGAAGCTTCGCCGAGGGTCTTCTTTGCTTCCTCTGAGACATCAGGACATTTTGCAAGCTCCACCTTGTTCTGCGCAAGCGCCATTGCAAAAGCAAGGCAGGTGGGAAAACCGCATTTTTTACAGTTTGTCTTTGGAAGTAATTTGAATATCTGAACTCCGGTTAATGCCATTGTTAGTCCTCCATAATAAATTTCAAATTTCAAATCTCAGCAACGTTTCTCTGTCATGCCGAACTTGTTTCGGCATCTCTTGAGACCCTGAAACAAGTTCAGGGTGACAGTATACGTTTCTAAACCAATTCTCCAATCGTCCTTTCAACCGTCTCAATCGCCTTCGGATGTCTCATAATGAGCAGGTTCGTGCCGGCGATAAGCATCGAAGTTGCCGTTACAGCTTCCCAGGCGATACCTCTTTCTTCAAGAGCTCCCCACTCGGGAACATCGGTGTCGGATGCGCTTGTCTCCTTTACCTTCCATACGTACGTTCCGACGTCGCCAAGTATCGGCGGCTGCATGGTTGCGTCGTTCTGCATGAGCCCGGCGAGCCTTATTCTCTCCATAACTGAATATGTGTATTCAAGACCGTAACCGAGGGCTGAGCACATCGGGTCGGTAATCAGTTTTTCCTTATCGAATCCCATCTGGGTTATAAGGATATTAAGCTGCTTGGCAAGGTTTATATCAAGCTCCGACATGGCGATCAATTTATGATTGTGGGCGAGCGCTGCAGCAACTATTGTTTTATAGTTCCCTTCCTGGGCCTTTCCGATTATGCAGTTGTGTCCGCTTGCGGCTTCGGCGGCGGCAACGAGCACGGACGCATCCTTTTCTATATGATTGGAGCCGAAGATTATGAGCGGCACGTCAACGGCCGATAAAACGTCTTTTATCGTCTTTGCCGCCTCTTCCGCTGAACGGTTGTCTCTGTCGGGATGCGTGCTGACCAATCTCAATGCGATGGCCTTTGCCTTCAATTCATTCAGACAGTGTTTGGCCCATGTGACAGGATCGCCGCTTACATTCTTATATATATTCTGTACAGTATCCGGCCAGTCCGTGGGGGGAGTGTCCTGAATTTCATATGCGATTACCGGACGATTCGGCAGCTCGCCCTCGAATGACAGAAACGGCAGACAATTCTCTCCGCCGATCTTCAGCGCCTTATCGCCTTTGCCGAAATCGACGCTTAAGACTTTACCCGTGTATGATTCCTTAGGAACAACGTATGACATTTTTAACCTCCGTAATTCGTGAATCGTGTCCGGTTAACGTGTTCGTAAAAACGGAAGACGGACACGTATAACGGTTCACGGTATTTTTTTCACATTTCCAAATATGAATGTGCGTAAAGCGTTTTTCCAAGAAAGATTTCAGTTGTCTTAAGAGTATCCATCAATTCTTTGTCGAGAGGATTAAGGATTGCCGCTGTAAGACCCTCATACATTAACAATGTCAAATAAACCCTGTCTATCAGGCCCCTCATATTTTTGGGGACCCCGTTTGAGATATTACTAAGTCCCACCACCGTCTTCATTGGCGGGTCGTTTAATTCCTGGAACATCTTTACGGCCTTGATGGAATGCACGGCTTGATCCTGTGTTGTGCATACCTGAAGAATGAGAGGGTCAAGAAAGACATTCTCAAGCGGCACCCCGTATTCCGCTGCCCGCGCCATCATTTCAGCAGCTATTGCGCATCTCTCCTCCGCGTCCGCAGGCAATCCGCCTTTGCCGACTGTGAGAGCGATTATCTGTGCGTTATATTTTGCGGCGAGCTCGAGCATTATAAACCTCTCAGGATCATTTGAAGTGGAATTTATGAGAGGTTTTCCCCACTGATTGTTGTGGGCTTTGAGTCCGGCTTCAAGCGCCGCTGCGTTTGTAGTATCAAGACAGAGGGGTGCCTGGACTTTTGCCTGAATGCTCTCCACCATCCAGGTCATGAGCTCTTCGCCTTTCTCTTCGGCAGGGCCGGTGTTGACGTCAATGAAATGCGCTCCCGCCTTCCACTGCGTCTCTGCAAGCTCCTGTATGGGTTTCGGGTCGCGGCTGTTCATCGCCT
Source organism: Nitrospirota bacterium (assembly GCA_016217725.1). Classification (GTDB taxonomy): domain Bacteria; phylum Nitrospirota; class Thermodesulfovibrionia; order UBA6902; family UBA6902; genus SURF-23. Next base: position 3,434 of record JACRHB010000103.1, read on the forward strand.
CTCTTACTTTTTTAGCAATAACGCTTATCTTTTCGCCGATAATGATCATTCTTTTCGTCTCCTTTTTAGGTAATAAGGATTACTGTAATGCTTAAAAGCTTTTGAAGAAAAGTCTCAAATAATAACATATGAGAATACGTTAGGTAAAGAACTTTTTACGGGTTAATTTTAAAATAAAAAAATTAAATGAAAGCTGACAAAGTGGGGAGATGAATTATAATTTAAATAAATGCCAGGAAGTTTTTAGTTGTTGGTTTTTAGTTTTTAGACTAACAACTTACAACTTACAACTAAAAACTAATAAAGGAGGACATCATGAAAGCCATACGCGTTTACGAATTCGGTGGTCCCGAGGTTATGAAGATTGAAGAAGTCCCCGACCTGAAACCGGGCGCCGGCCAGGTCGTAGTGCGAATATATGCCGCCGGCGTAAACCCCGTTGATACGTATATCCGATCCGGACTATATCCCTCAAAACCCGAATTGCCTTACACCCCCGGAATGGATGCGGGGGGCGTTGTCGAATCCGTCGGAGAGGGTGTAAAAAATTTTAAAGCGGGAGACAGGGTATACATTTCAGGGACGATCAGCGGCTCATATTCTGAAAAGGCGTTATGCAGCGAAGGTCAGGTTCATCCCCTGCCGCAGAAGCTTTCCTTTGCCCGGGGCGCTTCCATAGGGGTGCCTTACGGCGCCGCATACCGCGCGCTTTTTCAGAGGGCGGCTGCAATTCCGGGCGAGGTAGTCCTTGTGCACGGAGCAAGCGGCGGCGTCGGGGCGGCTGCGATACAATTGGCGCGCGCAGCGGGTATGCACGTCATAGGAACGGGAGGCACGGAAAAAGGGCGCGCGCTGGTAAAAGAACAGGGCGCCCATCACGTGCTGGATCATCATGCATCGGATCATATGGAGCAGATTCTCAAACTGACGGACGGCAAGGGAGTCGACGTGGTCCTGGAAATACTTGCCAACGTCAATCTCGGCAAAGACCTCGGCATATTGGCGCAGGGAGGCCGCGTCGTGATAATAGGCAGCCGGGGGACCGTCGAAATAGACCCACGAGACGCCATGAGGCGTGACGCCGCGGTTTTGGGAATGGTCCTTATGAACGCCTCCGAGTGCGAAATGTACAGCATTCACGCAGCACTCGGGGCGGGCCTGGAAAACGGCACATTGTCGCCTGTGGTAGGGAAGGAGATCCCTCTTTCAGATGCAGCCCGCTCACACCGCGAGATCATGGAAGCGAACGCGTACGGGAAGATGGTGCTGATACCGTGATGATCGGTTGAAAGGTGGCGAGAAGATATTTTGAAAGGATAATTTATGGGTGTTTGTCTTTGTACTTAAAATAAATAAGCGCGCCGATTGCTATGACTGCTTATCCCGAAGCCTCAGGACGGGCATGACATTTGTGAATGGGGGATAAGCTGATGGCATTAATCCTTGCGACAGACAGAATTAATCTCTTACAAGAAACGCATTGAAATATTGGTGGGAGTTCCGATGATTCAGAGCGCCCTTTTTCCGTTTTTCCCTCCAAACAAGAGGGGATTAAGGGGTGTGTTTTATTCTTCACCTCTTTGGAAAAGAAGGGGTTAGGGGAGATTTTTTAAAACAAAATTTCATTCGGCGGCTTCAGCTTCAAAGTCGATTATCGCGCAGGCGATCTTCCGTTCACTGCCGAGTTTGACGATCATCAGGGGAGCTTCGACACTTTACAGGCACAACCGCCGTCGCGCCGGAGCCGGTAAGCTCGATACTGTTTCTCGCAGGCGGGGTGGTTTTGGGCGTAAAGGCTTACTGTAGAAAAAGGGAAAGCGTATAGATTAATACTGCTCCTTATTAATCCCTTGCCTGACCCGTTATCGGGGAGTCTTCATTGAGAGGATTGAGCAATGCTAGCGGTTATTTCTTCTAATATCTCAGAGAATTTCGGAGGATTTGAATTAATGACTTTGCCGTCATGCAGGTGTTTATGATTTGGGAAAGTAAGAATATCTTTATGATGAGGCGCGTTATCATATCTAAAGATAAGTCTGTTTTGAGAATCCATAAATTGCAATCTGTACTTATTGATGATAACCTTCTTGCCTCTTTCCGTAATGTAAACGGCAAATTCAAAAGAGGACATGTCTATAAATAGCAGATCTCCTCTGATATATGCATCTTTCTTTGAAGAGCCGAAGTATTTTTGGATGGTGGAGGATACGACTATGGATGACTTGGAAAGAGCTTCTTCTATTTCCTTAATAAATGCATTTATCATTTAATAAGCGGTTGGAGGGCTTTTTTAGTGCTGGTCCAGCTTGAAAGGAGCTTGTGAAAGGCGTACCAGTCAAAAAAATCTTTTTCGTCACCGAGCGCGCCTTTTTCAAATTTTGCAAGAAAGGACGCAGTGGTCATCTTGTATTTTTTCTCAAGAGCTTTTAGTTGCCTTTTATAGAAATTTACGGTCGTGGAGCAGATATTAAATTCTCTCTCAAGAGATCCTTTGATTTCAGCGGTAATGGTCATTTTGCGTTACCTCTTTGTAAAAAGAATAACGCAAAGATATAAGAGATGTCAAAAAGATACAGGGAGATGAACAGCTTGTCGGCGGCCAAACAACTCTCACCGTCTTACTTCAACATCTGATAAATCTTCCCCGCTACCTCAAAAGCCGGCTTAGGGGTCGTCAGGATGGCGATCTTTTCTTCTTCCGCCTTTTTCAGGACTTCCTCCTGCACCGGTCTGTTGCCGACGATAATGATCCCCGCCAGGCCTTTCATGCTCGCCACGGCGACAATGTTCAGATGGGTCTGAAGGGTGATCCATATGTCGCACTTTCCGGCGTTTGCCATTACGTCGGAAAGAAGGTCGCTCACGTAAGCGCCTTTGATCTCTATTTGAAGTCCGTCCTTGAATGTTTTGACGTCTAAGGCTAATTTCTCGACAAGCTCTGAGAGTTTCATAACGCCCCCTTTAAGTTGTTAGTTGTCAGTTTTTAGTTTTTAGACTAACAACTAACAACTAAAAACTGACAACTGATTTTTTTAGGTTATGAAAAATTTATGACCATTTCGACCGTCGTCCCTTCCCCGACAACCGAGTCAATTGAAAATTTGTCAGAGTTCTTTTTCATGTTCGGCAGTCCCATGCCGGCGCCCCAGCCCATTTCCCTTACCCATTCGGGAGCGGTTGAATAGCCTTCCTGCATTGCCAGACTAATGTCTTCGATCCCCGGGCCCATATCCTCCACCCTTATTTTTATGCTTTGCTGGGTGATGTAGTAATGAAGCCGGCCCGCCGCAGCGTATATTATTACGTTCATCTCCGCTTCAAAAGTAGCTATCGCAGCGCGTCTGATTATGTCTTCGTGAACGCCGAGATTGGTGAGTTTCAGCTTTAACTGGGTGGACGCCTCTCCGGCCGTTGCGAAATTGCCTCCTATCAATTGAAAACTTCCCTCTATGGCGCCACTGATATTCAAAGCCATGTTTACTTATTAAGGCAGCCGGGCAGTCCTGCCTGATACAGTCTTCCGGAAGCGGTATACATGCAGCAGGGGGTGCTGAGCAGAGGAATATTTTTCTGCCTGGCAAGCTCAATAGTGCTGTCATCAGGTTTTTTGTTCAGGACGAATACGATGGTCTTGATGCCTGCAATTTCTGCGGTCCTGATCACGTGCGGCTGGGTAAGTCCGGTTATGAGCAGGGAATTCGGGGTGTGATAATACAATACCGCGCTCATCATATCCGCGCTGCACGCATTCTGGATATTTATATCCGGATATTCCGAATCCGTGATAAGCGCTGCATTAAGGATTTCCGCTATCTCTTTTAATGTCACGGTCTTCTGCGCCCCCCTGATTTGTTTTTTCAAAAACCTCGGTTACGGCCGCAAGCAGGGTGTCGGGAGTGAAAGGTTTTTCAATGAAATTATAAGCGCCGAGCCTCAGGGCCTGAACGGCGGTTTCGACCGTGCTGTAGCCCGTAATCATTACCACTTTGGTGTCCGGCCATGTTTCATTGATCTTATTCAGCACTTCTATGCCGTCCATATCGGGCATTTTCAGGTCCAGCAGCACCAGGGCGAAAGATTCCTTTTGAAGGAGCTCAACGCCTTCTTTGCCGCTGGATACCGCTTTTACTTCATAACCTTCCGGCGTAAGCGCCCTTTCACAGCTCGTCCTTACAATAGCCTCGTCGTCTATGACCAATACTTTTTTCATTTGAAGATGCCTTTCAAATCCCCTATCTTGCCTCTTCGGCTAACGGTAGTCTAACAAAAAAGGTTGTCCCTTTTCCAACCACGCTTTTAACTTTGATATGCCCTCCGAGGTGTTTGACTATGCCGTGGCTTACCGAAAGGCCGAGTCCCGTGCCCTTTCCCACGGGCTTGGTCGTAAAGAACGGCTCGAAGAGCTTGGGCATATCTTCCTCTTTTATTCCGCATCCCTCGTCAGTAAATTCAATCTCGACATACGGTTTGCCGCTTTCCGTTGTCTTGCGCGTTGAAACGAATATATTGCCCCTTCCGTTCATCGCGTCCGCGGCGTTGATGAACATGTTCAGGAAGATCTGCTGGAATTGTGACGGGTCGCCGAGGATGATAAACTGGTAGTCTTCAAGATTGATGTTGAACTTGATGTGGTGGAATTTTTCCTGGTTCTGCACCATGAATATCGTCCGGCTCAGGACGTCGTTTATGCTCACCTTCCCTTTTTCGGAAGGCGTCGCCCTGGCGAACGTCAGCAGATTTTTTATTATCTTCGAACATCTCTCGGCCTGCTCTATGATCACGTTCAGGTCTTCCGCTTCGGTGCTGTCCGACGGGAAGCGCTTCTTCAACAAATGCGCGAAGGTTACGACCCCGGTCAGAGGGTTGTTTATTTCATGCGCCACCCCGGCGGCCATCCTTCCGAGGGAGGCAAGTTTTTCGGTCTGCATAAGGTTGGCATGCGTCCTTTGTATCTCTTCCGTTTTCTTGGCGACTTCGGCTTCAAGGGTCTGGGTCCATTTTTCCCTCTGGTCCCTCGCGGCTTTCAGGTCCCTGATCATGGAATTGAAGGTCTGCGCCAGCACGCCCATTTCATCACCGGATTTGATTGAGACGGAGGCGTCAAGGTTACCGCCTGCCACTTGAGCCATGCCGTCGACAAGCTCACTTACGGGCCTGGAAACTATCTTGTAGATTATTATGCCTAAAAACGCCGATACGGCAAAGACAAATACTATTACATATGCCGTGAGGGCCAGGCCCTGTTTAAAGACCGCTTCGTCAAGAAGGGCTAAAGAGACGTCAGCCTCGACAAATCCGAGAATACCCTGTTCCCTGGAATGCACGTGACAACTGGCGGTGTAACAGTCCGGTTCGTTGGGAATCGGCCCTACGATTTTAAGCAGAGTCGGCCCGCTGTTTTCCCTGTAAACGCTCCATCTCTGAGGATTCTGTAAAAGCTCCGAAGACTTCCCGGGGTCTACATGACATCCCTTGCATGCGACGGTAGCTTTATCAATAATCTGTCCGACGCTTTTTTTGTGCGAGCAGAAGAGTATCTTTCCTTTATGGTCGTAGATCCTCACCCTGCGAACGCCCTCCGGAGTAGCGAGGGTTTCGAGCACCCTCTGCGTCTCGTCGCGCTGTGAGGTGAGGAGGCTGTGATGGATGCTCTCTTTAGTAAAATTAACAAAAGAGCCGCCGTACTTTACCGCGATGGACATGACGTCCATTTTCTGTTTCTGGAGAATCGCGTACCAGAAGATCAAGCTCACGATGCTTATCAGGAGGCCGATCGCGATGATGAGCTTTGTGGCAATGGATTTCTCAGGGTTCCTGAAGTTGAAGAGATTCCTCATGACCTGAGTATTATAAGAGGCTTTTTGATTTTTTAAAAGTATAAATAAAACGATTTCAACTTTTTATAACGAACAAGGTTGAAATTAAGAGTTAAACGTGATGTTTTTTCAACTTTTCACTTTTCACTTTCAACTTTCAACTTTCCATTTGTAACTGCTTTTGTTATAAAACGATAAGTAAGATTAATTTGACAGCGACAAGTGTTTTTTTGTATAAAAAACAGCATGCCAGGAACATTCATCCCATCAGATTATTTGCCGGTTGTAGTCGTTCTTTTATTAGCCGCCTCGATCGGTTTCGGGGCCTTGCTCATAGGAATTATTATCAGGCCGCGCAGGCCGTATGCCCAGAAGCTTTCCCCTTATGAGTCGGGTAATCCTCCGGTAGGGGAGCCGCGCTATAAATTCTCCGTCAAGTTTTACATAATAGCGATGCTCTTTGTCGTGTTCGACGTTGAAGCGGTTTTTCTCTATCCGTGGGCCGTTGCTTACGATAAGCTCGGTATGTTCGGTTTTGTAGAAATGATGTTGTTCATATTCATCCTTCTAATCGGCTATATTTATGTGTGGAAAAAAGGCGCTTTTGAGTGGGAGTGAAAAAGTTAAGAGTTTAAAGTTAAAAGTTGAAAGTTCAGGAGTTGAAGAAATCAAATGATAATACCGGGAACGGATTTAGTTGAAGTTGAGAAAGGGACAAAGATAGTTCCGGGGGGCAACACAATCGTCACCTCGCTGGATAAGATCGTCAACTGGGGACGAAAGAATTCCTTATGGCCGATGGCCTTCGGTCTCGCCTGCTGCGCCATTGAGATGATGCCGACAGTCTCAAGCCATTACGATTGGGACCGTCTGGGTATCATCTTCCGCGCCTCGCCGAGACAGGCTGACGTGATCATAATCGCCGGCACCGTTACAAAGAAAATGGCCCCTGTCGTAAGAAGGGTTTATGACCAAATGGCGGAGCCGAGGTATGTGGTTGCGATGGGAAGCTGCGCATGCTCCGGCGGTATTTTTAATACCTATTCTGTTGTCCAGGGGTGCGACACGTTCCTGCCCGTTGACGTCTACGTCCCGGGATGCCCTCCAAGGCCTGAAGCTTTGATAGAAGGCATGATAAAACTCCAGGAAAAAATAGACAAGGAATATTTCAAATGGAGTCGGTGGAGATAGTTTTATATTTCAAATCTCAAATCTCAAATTTGAAATTGTTAAAAGAATCATGGAACCTTTAGAAATTGCAAATAAACTAAGAGACAAATTCCCGCTTGACGTGGCGGATATAACAAGTTTCAGGGATCAGGTATTTGTTAGCGTCAAGCGTGAAAGGATCACCGATATCTGCCGTTACCTTAACGAGGATCAGGATATCCGCATGGATTATCTGGCGGACGTATGCGGGGTTGATTATCCGGAGAAAAAATTCAGGTTTGAGGTGATATACAACTTATATTCCCTCAAGCATAGGCATCGTCTTATCGTCAAGGCGCTGGTGCCGGAAGACAATCCTTACATAGACAGCGTCGTGCCGATCTGGAGCGGCGCCAACTGGCATGAAAGAGAAGCATGCGACATGTACGGCATCGTTTTTAACGGGCATCCTGATTTAAGACGCATCCTTATGCCTGAGGACTGGGAAGGTTTCCCGCAGAGGAAAGATTATCCCCTAAAAGGGCCGGAGGGCCGGGAATACAAGGGATTTGAAGAGACTAAAGAGCTTCATACTCATGATAACGAGTGGAATATAAGATAAGAGCAAATTCCGATCTAACATTTAAATTATTTAGCATCAGCAAGGCTGAATCTGTGCCATGAAAAATAACGGCGGCAGTGCAAACAAAGAAGAGAACGCCCGCTTGGCGACCAAAGAGCTGACTTTGAATATGGGTCCCCAGCATCCCGCCACTCACGGCGTGCTGAGGCTCGTGCTCGAGCTTGACGGCGAAACAATCGTCAAATGCACTCCATATGTAGGTTATCTTCACAGGGGGGTTGAGAAGCTCGCGGAGCACAGAAACTACCTCCAGGTATTGCCTCTTACCGACCGTCTCGATTATATCTCCTCGATGTCAAATAATATCGGCTACTGCGCGGCCGTCGAGAAGCTCTTCGGGATCGAGGTCCCGGAGAGGACCCAATACATCAGGACCATCGTCGCGGAAATGACGCGCATTTCAAACCATATCCTCTGGATCGCAACCCACGCCCTTGATATAGGCGCAATGACCGTGTTCTTCTATTCCTTCAGGGAGAGGGAGCAGATACTGGACCTCTTTGAAAGACTCTGCGGCGCAAGGCTGACGGTCAGTTATCCGAGGATCGGCGGGCTTAAAAACGACGTAGACGCCAAATGGCTTGACGACGTTTATAAATTCACCGACGAGTTCCCGAAGAGGTTGGAAGAGTATGAGACCCTTATAGACAAAAACCGGGTATGGCTGAAACGCACCAAAGGCATCGGTGTTATCTCCGCGGAGGAGGCCATCAACTGGGGCTTGAGCGGACCCGTCCTCAGGGGCTCGGGCGTTCCGTATGACGTGAGAAAATTCATGCCCTACGCCGCATACGACAAGGTAAAGTGGGAAGTCCCGATAGGAAAGAACGGGGACGTGTATGACAGATACAGAGTGAGGATGGATGAATTCCGCCAGTCCAATTCTATCATCAGGCAATGCATAGAACAACTGCCTGAGGGACCCATAATGGCCGACGCCCCGAAATTTACCCTGCCCGCAAAAGACAGGGTGCTCTCCGACATGGAGCATCTTATACACCATTTCGTTCTGATTACAAAAGGACCTCAGACCGCGCCTGAAGGCGAGCTTTATGTCGCAACCGAAGTCCCCAAGGGAGAGCTCGGATTTTATTTTGTAAGCGACGGGACGGGAAAGCCTTACCGCATGAGAGTAAGGTCTCCGTCCTTTGTGCATGTCTCGGCCTTGCCTAAGCTTTGCGAGGGCGAGCTTGTAGCGGACGTAATCGCTAATATCGGAAGCATAGACATAGTGCTGGGAGAATGCGATAGATAAAGATAGTTGTTAGTTGTTAGGCTAAAAACTAACAACTAACAACTAAAAACTAAAAATATGTTCAACGAAACAGTATTAAAAGAGATCGACGAGATAAGGGCTAAATACCCGGATAGAAAGAGCGCGCTTCTGCCCTCTCTGTACATCGCTCAGAGGGAGTTCGGCTGGCTGAGTAACGATGCGCTGCAATGCGTTGCAAAGACCTTGAACCTGCCTGAGGCGGAGGTCAGAGGCACGGCCTCGTTCTATGCCATGTTCAAGAACAGGCCGGTAGGGCGTCATCTTATACAGCTTTGCACAAACGTATCTTGCATGATATTCGGGGCGGAAAAGCTTGTGGACTTCATCGGAAGGAAATACGGGGTTCAGCCTAACGGCACGTCACAGGACGGCAGGTTTTCCCTCGTAATAATGGAATGCATCGGCGCTTGCGGCACTGCGCCGGCGATGCTGGTGAATACGGATTTTTACGAGAATCTTTCGGAAAACAGGATAGAGGAGATTTTGGAAGGATATAAGTAATGGAGAAAGAATTGAAGGAATATCTTGAGGGGTTGAAAAAAGATATTAAAAAACATATTGATGTATCGCTTTCCTCTAAAACGGAAGAAATAAATCGTCATGCTAAAGTCATTTATGAGGAATTTCAAAAAAGGATAGAGATCGTTGTTGAGGGACATGAAGTTCTGGATAGAAAGATTGATGAGCTAAAGGAAGATATTGCAGCTGAACTTAAAGAAAATAGGTTGATGACAAAGACGTTATTTAAGGATCTGGATTATCGTCTTAAGGTGCTTGAAAGGGCAAAGACTTAAAAGTGGAAAAATATTTTCTGAAAAACATCGATAACCCCGACTCAGCCGACGTCAACGAATATATGAAAGTCGGCGGGTATAAAAATTTATCCAAGGCCCTCGGAATGCAGCCGAAGGAGATCCTTGATGAAGTGAAGAAGTCCGGGCTGCGGGGCAGGGGCGGGGCGGGGTTCCCCTCAGGCATGAAGTGGAGCTTCGCGGTTGCAGACCCGAAGTTGCCGAAATATTTACTGTGCAATGCGGATGAAGGCGAGCCGGGGACGTTCAAGGACAGACCGATCCTGGAAAAGAACCCGCATCTCTTAATAGAAGGAATGGCGATCTCAGGATATACGCTCGGCGCTGAATACGGCTATGTATATCTCAGGGGCGAATATCCGAAGGCGAAGGATATTCTGAACGGAGCGATAAAACAGGCAGTTGAAAAAAATTTCCTCGGAGACAACATACTCGGAAAAGGCGTCAAGTTCCACCTCGCGGTTTACCAGGGAGCAGGGGCTTATATCTGCGGTGAAGAAACCGCTTTGATTGAATCCATAGAAGGCAAAAAGGGACAGCCCAGAAACAAGCCGCCGTTTCCGGTGAACGTGGGAGCTTGGGCGATGCCCACGATAGTCAATAACGTTGAAACACTTTCAAATCTTCCCTTAATCGTTGAGATCGGCGGAGAAGCATATTCAAAGATAGGGAGCAAGGATTGCCCGGGACCGAAATTGTACTGCGTAAGCGGCCATGTTGAAAAGCCGGGTGTATTCGAGCTTCCGATGGGCACGAGCCTGAAAGACATTATTTATAAACATGCAGGAGGGATTAAAGGCGGAAAGAAATTAAAGGCCGTAATCCCCGGAGGCATTTCAACCCCCGTTCTTCCCGCGGATTCAATAGATTGCGCGATGGATTTTGTCTCAATGCCCAAGGCAGGGAGCATGTTAGGCTCGGGCGCCGTAATAGTCATGGATGAATCCGTGTGCATGGTGAAGGTGACATACAGGGCGCTGAAATTCTTTGAGCATGAATCCTGCGGCAAGTGCGTCCCCTGCCGGGAAGGCACGGACTGGCTCAGGAAGATCCTGGAGCGGATAGAAAACGGACAGGGAAGGGAAGGGGACATAGAGCTGCTCTCCGACGTTGCAGGGATCATGTATGGGAAGACTTTTTGTCCATTAGGTGACGGGGCGGCAGGCGTTGTTATCGGGATGCTGAAGCATTTCAGAAACGAATTTGAGGAGCATATTAAAAATGCAAAATGCATTTTTAGCTGTTAGTTGTCAGTTTTCAGTTTTTAGTCAAACAACTAACAACTAACAACTAATTATGATTACCCTAAGCATAAACGAAAAAGAGATAACGCTGGAAAAGCCGGTGACCTTGCTTGAGGCGGCAAAGCAGGCGGGTATAAAAATTCCGACCCTCTGCTATCACGAGGCGCTGAAGCCCTTCGGAGGGTGCAGGCTCTGCGTGGTGGAGGTCGAGAGGATGCCGAAGCTCCAGACCGCATGCACCCTGATGTCGGCGGACGGCATGGTCGTTAAGACCGAATCAGACGCCATATCCAAAGTGCGCCGGGGCATCCTGGAATTTTTGCTGATAAACCATCCGCTCGACTGTCCCTATTGCGACAAGGCCGGCGAGTGTGAATTGCAGGATTTAGTGAAGAAATACGGAGCCGGCGCAGGCAGGTACAAGGAAGAGAAAAGGAAAGTGCCCGAAAGTCACAAAGACCAGATCCTCGCCAGGAACATGGAGAGGTGTGTGGTCTGCACGAGGTGCGTAAGGATGTGCAGCGACGTGCAGGGGGCGTCTGCCATAACGATTCTCGGGAGAGGGGACCATTCAAGGATGGAGCCGTTTTCCGCCGCCTCATTCAACTGCGAATACTGCGGCAATTGCCTTACGGTCTGTCCGGTCGGCGCGATATTGAGCCGTCTTTACATACACAGCTTCAGACCCTGGCAGATAGATAAGGAAGTAGAGACCATTTGTTCATACTGCGGGGTAGGGTGCTCCCTTGTAGCGCAGGTAAGGGACGACACGATCAAACGCGTAATACCCGGAACAGGCTTCGGATTAAACCACGGACTCCTTTGTTCAAGGGGCAGGTTCGGATATGAATATATAAACAGTTCGGAGAGACTTAGAACTCCGCTTGTGAGAAAGAACGGAAGACTCGAAGAAAGCACGTGGAGCGAGGCGTTGAGCCTTGTTGCGGATAAATTGAGCGCCGTTAAAAAGGCAAACGGCGGCGCAGCCATTGCAGGCATTGCTTCGCCGAGGTGCTCAAACGAAGATAACTACGTATTCCAGAAATTCATGCGCATGGCATGCGGGTCCAATAATATCGATTCTGTTTCAAGGACCGGTTTTGCCGCCGCGCAGAAATATTTTGAAGACCTGTTAGGGCAGGGGATCACGGCCAATTTAATTGACGGCATCAAAAATTCGGAAGCCGTTTTAGTACTCGGCGGAGATCCTACGGCTATAAATCCCATACTCGGGCTTTCCATCAGAGAGGCCGCAAGACGCGGCGCAAAGCTAGTCGTGTTAGGCAGTGCAAAGGGACTTGAAAAATTTAAAACATTACAGGTGCTCCCGGACCTATTCAAGGAAGCGGAAGTCCTTGAAGCCCTTTTAACGGAAATCTCAAGCGTAAAGAGCGTGCGCGGCGAGATCCCCGCGATGGACAAAGGGATAAGGATGCTCTCTGAAAAAGCACGCGGAAAGATAAACGTGACCGGATTCGATGAGCTGCGGAAAACACTCCTTGGGAGCAAATCGACCTCCGTTGTTCTTGGGATGGATCTGGTGCAGCGCACAAACGGCAACAGGTCGCTTTTCGCCGTTGCCGGACTCACCTATCTGCTTGAGGCGAGGCTTTATCTCCTCTCCGAAAAGCCGAATGAGCAGGGGCTTATCGATGCAGGGTGCGTCCCCGACATGCTGCCGGGCGGCAGGCCGCTGGGCATTTATGACTTTAAGAGGAAGTATGAAGCCGCATGGAGCGGGACCATTCCGCAGGAAGACGGATTGACCCTTTTAGAAATGATCGAAGGCGCAAAGAATAAAAATATAAAGGCGATGTATGTCATGGGCGAGAATCCCGTGTTTAATCTTCCGGACGGGCATTACGTCAAAGACGCACTGAAGGCCCTCGATTTCCTCGTGGTGCAGGATATCTTTCTTACCGAGACAGGGGAGTTGGCGGACGTGGTCTTGCCCGCTCTCGGATGGACGGAAAAGACAGGTACATATACGAATCTCGAGAGAAGGATTCAACTCCAGAGAAAAGCGGTAGAGTCTTCATCCGGCATGGAAGACTGGAGAATACTCTCCGAGGTTTCCGGCAAGATGGGCTGCAGGATGGATTATACGGAGACAAAAGACGTTATGGATGAGTTGGCAAGGGTTTCTCCTCTTTACAGGGAGCTGACTTATCCGGAGATCGGCAAAGGGAATTGTTTGTGGCCCTATAACGGAGAGCCGTTAAGGGGTGAAGTAAGCGAGGTCCCCGCAGCAGTTGACGCAGCGCGTGAATATAAAGAGGATTTCTATCTTGCGGTGGAGAAGCCGCTCTTCCATTCAGGCACGCTTTCAAGAAGGTCCCCCGCGCTGATGAAGATATACCCGGAGGCGACCCTCAAGATCGGCGCAAAGAGCGCCGGAAAGCTCGGATTGAATGACGGTGACAGGGTGCAGTTTTTTACCCAGGCCGGAAGCAAAGAGGCGGCGGTCTCGGTTGATGAATCGATAAAGGACAACAGGGTTTATTACAGCAATAATTTCCAGGGCGGCGGAGTATACAGCCTGCTGACCTTCAGCGTTGATAAGATAACCAAAGCGCCCGGCCTAGAGGGCTGCGAGGTGAAAATAAAGAAGGTATGAAATAAAGTCACTAAGCTGTCATTCCCGCAAGCGAAGCGCGTCGGGAATCTTCTTGGAGAAAGATTCCGGACAAGCCGGAATGACAGATAGATAGAGTTTATGGACAGACACTGATTAATTTGGAATAAACATAGAGGTCAGCTATGGATTTAATACAGTTCATCATGACGTTAATCGTTATCGGCGTATTCCTTCTTCACGTCGCTTTTGTGCAGTATTTTGAGCGCAAGGCTCTCGGACACATGCAGTCGAGGCTCGGTCCCATGAGGGTCGGCTGGCACGGCCTTCTCCAGCCTATTGCGGATTCGGTAAAGCTGTTATTCAAGGAAGACATTATGCCCGCCAACGCGGACAAGCCGATATTCTATTTGGCTCCGATAATAGGCGTGGTTGCCGCCATTACTTCACTTGCCGTCATACCGATCTGGCCGGGTTTCTCCATCGCCAATCTGAACATAGGCATTTTATTTATTCTCGCGCTGTCTTCAGTCGGCGCTTACAGCATAGTCCTTGCAGGCTGGGCGTCCAACTCAAAGTATTCTTTCCTTGGAGGCCTGAGGTCTTCAGCGCAGGTCATAAGCTATGAAATTGCGATGGGACTCAGTCTCGTAGGCGTCATGATGCTTGCGGGAAGCGCGAATCTTACGGACATAGTAAACGCGCAGTCAAAATCCTGGTTCATCCTGTATCAGCCGGTTGCGTGCCTGATATTCGTTTTATCCGCGCTTGCAGAGACAAACAGGGTGCCGTTTGATCTGACCGAGGCCGAGAGCGAGCTTGTAGCCGGTTATGCGACGGAATACAGCGGGTTCCGCTGGGCGCTGTTTTTCATGGCGGAATATGCGGGCATGTTCGTCATGTCGGCGCTCGGCGCCGTATGCTTCCTGGGAGGCTGGAACGGGCCTGATTTCGGTATATTCGCCAATGTGCCGAAGATCATATGGTTCCTGCTTAAGGTCTACGGCTGCATCTTCACATATTTCTGGCTGAGGGCGACGCTGCCGAGGTACAGGTATGACCAGCTTATGAATCTCGGCTGGAAGATTTTTATTCCATTGTCATTGGCGAATATAGTCGTGACGGGGCTGGTGAGAGTGTTATGGAAAGGATAAGGAGAATGACAAATTTCAAAGCTCAAATGCCGCGTTTAGTTGTTAGTTTCCGGTTGTTAGTTTTTAGTCTAACAACTAACAACCAACAACTAAAAACTTTTTTGTCATTTGGATTTTAAATTATAACTATGACCACAAGCGAATTCGTTAAAAAGATATTCTTTGTTGAGATCCTCAAAGGCCTGGGCCTTACGTTCAAGCACATGGTCAATCCCGCGATCACGCGGCAGTATCCGCAGGAAAAGAGAGAGCCTGTTCCCGGCTCGCGCGGGCTGCACGCACTTGTGCGCAACCCGGAGACCGGCAGAGAAAAATGCGTAGGCTGCGGGCTCTGTGCGGCCATGTGTCCGTCTCAATGCATACATATTTACACGAGCGAAGGCGACGACCATAAAAAGGTCGTGGACAGATACGAGATAGAGGTGCTCAGGTGCGTCTTCTGCGCCTTCTGCGTTGAGGCGTGTCCTTTCGGCGCGGTTGTGCTGACGGAGCACTTTGAATATTCAGGATACACCAGGGAGGAATTCTATTACACGAAGGAGCGGCTCCTTGAGAACTGGGATAAATTCATGACCGGAGACAAGGGCAAGATATATTTCGAGAGATTCTGGAGACCGAAATCCGAGGACTTCGGCGCACAGCCGGTGGTCCGTGCGGAAGAGAGGGCGGAGAAATGAGTATGCCGCAGGTCTTTTTTGCATATCTTGCAGGGATGATCACCGTGCTGTCCCTTCTCGTGGTGACGAGGAAAAACCCGGTCCACAGCGTCCTGTGGATGCTGGTGATGTTTTTGCACATCGCGGCTCTTTATCTTTCCCTGAACGCGGAGTTCCTGGCGGCGATACAGATCATCGTATACGCTGGAGCCATACTCGTTCTGTTCCTCTTTGTCATAATGCTGCTTAATCTGCGGAAAGAGGAGACCGAAAAGAGGTTCCAGAATCAGTGGCCGTTCAGCGTCGGGGTAGGCGTTGTTTTGGCAATATTCTCCGTTTCCATTGTCGGGAAGATCACCGTGATCGCCCCGCTGGGGCAGTACACGGTGGAAGCGGTAAGGTCGGAAGGCAGTGTAATGACCATCGGGAAGGTTTTATATACGGATTTCCTGCTGCCGTTTGAGATAGCGTCGCTGTTATTATTGGTGGCGATAGTCGGCGCGGTGGTGCTGGCGAAGAGGAGATTGGAATAGTTGTTAGTTTTTAGTTGTTGGTTGTTAGACTAAAAACTAACAACTAAAAACTAAAAACTAACAACTGAAATGGAGGTTTTAGTTGGTTCCGTTAAACTGGTACATAGTTTTGAGCGCGATAGTGTTCAGCATAGGCGTGTTCGGATTTCTATCGAGGCGCAATCTGATCATTATTTTTATGTCCATAGAGCTGATGCTTAATTCGGTGAACATCAGCCTTGTCGCCTTCAGCCATTATCTGCAGTCCATGCGCGGACAGATGCTCGTCTTTTTCGTAATAACCGTCGCTGCGGCGGAGGCGGCGATCGGCCTGGCGATTTTGATAGCATTTTATAGAAACAAACCCACCGTCAAGGTGGATGAGATTAATTTGCTGAAAGGGTGAAAAAAAGTTAAAAGTTAAAAGTTGAAAGTGAAAAGTTAAGGAATTGGATACCCGATTAAAACTTCGGGTATGACGAATTTATAAGGAACAGCATATGAACAAATATACACTCATACCGTTGCTGCCGTTGATAGCTTTTATTATCAACATCCTGTTCGGCAGGAATTTTATAAAGGACAAGGCGCACTGGATCGCCGTGCCCGCGGTGTTCGGCTCTTTTGTCCTTTCGCTGGGCGCCTTTATGGAAGTGGCTTCAGGCAGCGTTATCAATATTAACGTTTACGACTGGATCATATCAGGCAATTTCCACGTGACTATCGGGTTCCTCATAGACCAGTTGACCGCCATAATGCTCATTGTCGTTACGTCGATCAGCACCCTCATCTTTATTTACTCGATCGGCTACATGCACGGCGACGGCGGATATTACAGGTTCTTCTCATACCTGAGCTTATTCGTGTTCTCTATGCTCATGCTCGTCATGGCGAACAATTTCCTGCTCCTTTATTTCGGCTGGGAGGCGGTCGGTCTGTGTTCATATTTCCTTATCGGTTTCTGGTTTCACAAGAAATCCGCCGCCGACGCAGGCAAAAAGGCGTTCATCGTCAACCGGTTCGGGGACTTCGGCTTCGGCCTCGGCGTGATACTCGTTTATCTCACGTTCGGCAGCCTTGAATATCTGAAGATCTTTGAAAATGCGAACAGCATCGTGGGGCAGACGATAAATTTCATGGGCACGGACGTAAGCCTTGCAACTATGATATGCCTCCTGCTTTTCTGCGGCGCGGTCGGCAAGTCGGCGCAGCTGCCGCTTCATGTATGGCTGCCTGACGCAATGGAAGGCCCGACTCCCGTCTCCGCATTGATACATGCAGCTACAATGGTAACGGCAGGCGTATTCATGGTAGCTCGCTGCAATCCGCTTTTCAACCTGTCGCATACGGCAATGAACACGGTAGCGGTAGTCGGAGGATTGACGGCGATATTTGCGGCCACGATCGGACTGGTGCAAAACGACATCAAGCGCGTCATCGCATATTCGACGGTCAGCCAATTGGGTTACATGTTCCTCGCCCTCGGGGTCGGCGCTTATTCCGCCGGTATATTCCATCTCTATACACATGCATATTTCAAGGCCCTGCTCTTCTTAGGCTCAGGCAGCGTAATTCATGCGCTTCATGACGAGCAGAACATGCAGAAGATGGGCGGACTTAAAAAATACATGCCCATAACATATGCGGTATTCATCCTGGCCACGTTGAGCATTACGGGCGTTCCGGGTTTTGCGGGCTTCTTCAGCAAGGACGAGATATTGTATAGGGCGTACTTAGGAGGAGGGCTTGGAAAGCCTCTCTGGCTGCTTGCAACGGCAGCGGCGCTTCTGACCGCGTTTTATTCATGGAGACTGATATTCCTCACCTTCCACGGAAAATTCAGAGGGACGCACGAGCATGAGCATCACCTGCATGAATCGCCTCCCGTTATAACCGTTCCATTGATGTTCCTTGCAGTCGGCGCAGTGGCGGCAGGGTGGGTAGGCATTCCGCCGCTTCTTATGGAGCACGGCGACAAGATTGGCGAATTCCTCGCCCCCGCGCTCGGACATCCTCACAGCGAAGGCTCGCATGCCGAGGAGCTGATGGTAATGGGAATGTCTATTTTTGTCGCAGCGGCAGGGTGGTTCATCGCATACAAGATGTACATAAAGAACCCGGAGCTGCCGCAGAAGATCGGCGCAAAGTTACAGGGGCTTTACCAATTGCTTTACAACAAATACTACGTTGATGAGCTTTACAGCAAGCTCTTCGTTCAGCCGATGCTTAAATTCTCGGACAAGGTCATTCTCGGATTCTTTGATAAGGAGATAATAGAAGGCATTGTCAACGGCGTGCCGAATTTAATAGGCGCCTTCAGCGGCGTTTTTAGAAGGATACAGACTGGACTTCTGTCGAATTACGGACTTGCAATGGCGATCGGCGCCATAGCGATAATAGGCTTTATGATTTTCTTTAAATAATGATTAACCACAGAGATGATATGTTAAAGTGTCAAGCTTTCCCTGAGAAGGATAACATGTTATCCTTCAAAAGAGATAAACAATTA
>JACRHB010000101.1 GCA_016217725.1 Nitrospirota bacterium
CAGGGCCGAGGGGCTTCAGGATGGGCGTTACATCAAATTCCTTTTTTGCCTCTAAATACGTAACTCCGCCTAACAGCGCAACCTGGACCTTGTTGCTTTTAAGAAAATCTATTATATCCCTGTAATCCTGGCTGAGCTTCAGCTCAAACGTATAAGGGGTATTCTCCGTGAGATAGTTCATGAGCGGCTGGTACTTCTGATACATCACTATAGGATGGTAAAGGGTTATAGCGCTGAAATAGATTGTTGTTTTTTTCTGTTCAGGGATGTCTCTTACTTCCTGGGGAACAGCATTGCCCGACAGGAGAACCAGAAAGGTTAAAACAATGGTTATTACTCTATTCATTCTCATGATACAAATACTATCAATGCTTAAAACTCATACCTCACCTGAACATAAACATTATCATTCTCATCAAGGCTTCCGAACTGGTTCCATTCGTCTCCGCCGCCGAACACATTTGCCCCTGCTGCCGCCCAGACGGAATCGGAGAAATTGTATTTAACCTCCGGGTTTAATAAATAATCATCATCTGACGGACTGTAGAAAGAAAAGAAGGAGAGCCCCAGTGTTTGATGTATCAGGAATTGCGTTAGCCTCACGGAGGCAAGCTGGTGCAGTTTCTTTTCTTGCGGGAAGCCGGCCGGAAGATTATCTTCATACCCCGAATAATCGTGCATGTATTCTCCGTAGTATTGAAGCCCGACTGTAAAGTCCTCCCATAATTGCCTCTGATAGCCGACAAGGAATCTTGATTGGGAATTTGGCGTCATCGGGTCTGTGCCGCCTTTGTCTTCTCTTGAATCATAATATCCCGCCTCAAGACTTAGAACTCCTTCCAACGCCCTGCCTTGAAGACTCGCGCCGTAAACGGAAAGCTCAGGATAAACGAGGTCGATCTTTGTCGGTGATGTCATGCTGTCAGGGAGCATTGAGGGCTGTCTGAGAAAACCTTTGTAAAAGTATAACGACGCATCAAAGCCCGCCACATCACGATATACCCTGAAGGCAATCTCCGCGTTGTCAAATGTGCTTGCCGGTTTTTCTTCTTCCCTATCCGTAACGGCAGGCATGGGATCGAACATGTGGAATCTCTTTGGATCAGGGAAATTGTTCGGCTCGAAAAATGAAATGACAATCAATTCCATTGAGGCAAATGAAGGATACATGCCGACCTTGATGCCGTCAACGCCTTTCTTAAGATACTCCATCGGCCTGCCTGAAAAGAACGCCTCATAGTCTTTTGGAAATACATCATTAATAAAAATCAAATCCCCAAGCCCCCATGTAACAATCTGTCTGCCGATTCTCGTATCCCAGCTTGAAGACGTGAAATCAACATATCCCTCTCTAACTTCGAGGTGAGAGGCATCATCAATATGATCATAGAATGCGTCTGTTTTCAGGAACAGACGAAACGGCTCTTTATTCGCATCAAGCTTTAACTGAGCTCTCTCCTCCGCCCACTTGAAGTCCTTGCCGTCGGGATTTGACGTGTTTGTGTCAACCGAATAGTTGCCCTGAAGAAAACCATGCAGGGATATATCGCTTGCATATGTCGGGCTTGATATAAAAAGTGATATCAGAAATGCAACTATGATGAACTTTTTTATCTGAAAATCTCCCCTTGCCCCTCTTTTCCAAAGAGGGGATAACACACCCCTTAATCCCCTCTTGTTAGAGGGGAAAGTCGTCCCCCTTTGTAAAAGGGGGATATAGGGGGCTTTGACTATTGACTGCTGACCGCTGACTGCTGACGGCTTATTTCTTTCACGTCTCCTTCAGCGGCAGATGAATTCTGAAAGCAGTGCCGAGGCCCAATTCGCTTTCAACTTCAATCCTGCCGTTATGCTCCTCGATGATTCTGCGGGTTATTGCAAGGCCGAGGCCGATACCGCCGGACTTTGTCGTAAAGAAAGGGTTAAAAATATCGTTGAGATTTTCCGGTTTAATGCCGCTGCCTGTATCCGATATTTCGATGACCGCTTCATCATTTTCGCTCTTTATTTTTATGGTAATCGTTCCATGGTCCGTCGCGTCATCGGCATTTGTGAGAAGATTCAACATCGCCTCTTTTATTTTGTCGCGGTCTATGACCGTTATTATAGGCGCTTCCGGGATGTCCCGGATCAAACGGTTTCCCCTTTCGCCTGTTTCTATCTCAGGGACAATAAAATCTATAATGTCTTTTACCACTTCATTGACGTTCACGCTGCTCTTTATCAGCTTCGATCCCTTTGCAAAACCCAGTATCTCTTTCAGGATATTTTCAAGCCTGCCTGCTTCATTGATGATGATCTTCGCATATTCGGAGGTATCGCCGGCGAGCTTTTTCTCAAGCCTTCGCGCAAAGCCGCCTATGGAGACAAGGGGCTTTCTTATTTCATGCGCCACCACTGCCGTCAACTCGCCGAGGACCGCCATTTTCTCGGCATGTGTCAGCTTCTCTCTAAGATCGTGGAGCTCAGTTATGTCGCGGGAGATATGGACGGTCCCTATAAAATTCCCTGAGGGATCGGAGATCGGAGAGTTTGAAAGGACAAACGTGCCCCCGAGATACGGGTCTTCGATTTCTTCCACGGCAGGTCTTTTCGAGCTTATTGTCTTTAAATGGGGGCATCTTTCCCAGGGTCTGCTCTTCCCGTGAAAGACTTCATAACATTTTCTTCCTATGATCTCTTCCTCAGGTCTTCCTATTCTTTCCAATACCGCTTTATTGATCCGTCTTATCGTGTAGTCCTTATCGGTAAAGTAGACCATATCGGCAATCGATTCAAAGATATTTCTAAGCTCGGACTGTGCGAGAGAGACTTTCTCAAAGAGCCTTGCATTTTCTATGGCAGGCGCAATGTGGCTTGTGAATTCCATCAGGAACTGCAGGTCTTCGTCTCTGATGGGTTTACCCGTAAAGAGATTATCAACCCAGATCAGGCCTATTACCTTGTCTCTTGAGATGAGCGGAACAACGCCGAAGGCATTTGTCCCCAGCAGCTGAATGACAAGCGGTTTTACGCGATCGTCTGTCCTGGCATCCGCAACATTGAAAGGCCTTTTCTCATTTATACAGTTGCAGCAGATGCAATCTCCGTCGAGTTTTATGCTTAAATTCCGGCCTACCTTATCGAGATAAGATTCTCCGCTGAGAGAGCCGGTTTCTATTTCCCTGATAATGGTCTCAAAGCTTTTGTCCTTCAGCGAAGACCATATATTTCGTGCATCTTCAAGACTTGACGGCCCTACACCCATAATACCTTTAAGAACATCTTGCGCCTCGTCGACCAGAAAAAGTATGGCCCTGTTAAACCCAAGTCCATCACCCATTGTAACTTCAGTGAGCACTATTCTCAGGACTTTGTTTAAATCAAGGCCGCTCCTTACGACGGAGTTTATGAAGAAGAATCTTGAGAGCTCATGATCTTTCTTTATTGATTCTCTTTCGTGCATTTTCTTCCCGGAAATATTAAAGGTCCTTGCGGGCAACGACTCTCTTATAAAATTCGCACTTCTTGCAATCCCCAAGCTTCTGGGCAATAGCCCCGCTTACCCTCTTGCCGCAAAAGGTGCCTGCAACAGCCCAGCATATTCGCCCGTAATGAGGATACGCGGCGCATCTGAATTCCGCTGCTCCCTCTGCCTTTTCCACCCCGCACTTATGAAATTCCCAGCACTTTATCTTCGCGGACTCTTCCTCACACTGATACGGGAAAAACAACTTAACGGATGTGCCCCTGCCTAATTCACTTTCTATTTTAATTAATCCGTGATGCTCGTCTATTATCTTTTTACAGAGTGAAAGCCCGAGACCCGTCCCCCTTCCTATCTCTTTTGTGCTAAAGAAGGGTTCAAATATCATATCCAATTTATCTTTGGGAATGCCGACGCCTGTGTCGGCAATCTCCAGCACAATAAAATTGACGCTGTACATATCCTCCATAAAGGTATCTATCTTCAATGTGCCGCCCTTCGGCATTGCATCCACGGCATTGGATATAAGATTGTTTATCGCATGTTTCAGTTGGTCCTTATCGATCAGGACAGAAGGTATGGATGTGTCCAAATTTTCTTCAACCTTTATGGATTGTTCATTAAATATGTCCGTGAATATCCTGAGAGATTCTTTTACGGTTTCGTTTATATCTCGGCTTTCCAGATTTGATCTTACATCCCTTGAAAATACAAGGACGTCCTTAAGTATCTTTTCAAGTCTGTCGACCTCCGAAATGATAAGCTCCGTGTACTCCTTTTCCTTTGTCAATTCGGTCAGTTTTTTGTTGAGCCTCCTCGCAAAACCTCCTATGGAGGTCAAGGGATTCCTTATCTCATGGGCGACATCCGCAGTCAGCCGTCCAACGGCGGAAAGCTTTTCCGCCTGCACGACCCTCCCCTGAAGCTCCTTCAGGGCGCTCAACGATTCCTGG
>JACRHB010000102.1 GCA_016217725.1 Nitrospirota bacterium
CACAGATAAAGACAATGATATAAATGAGATAGGCACATATTGTATATTCACCCAAAAGGTGAAAGGCAAAAGTCAGTTAAGCTTTTAATAAATCTGTGATAATCTGCGCTAATCTGTGGATAAATGCTTTTTTTAGGTTAAATAACATAATGAGTTATGGATGGTTTCCCATCGAATGAACGCATCATTCCGGTGATTTAAAATTACATGCTCGGTCATGCTTCCCCGTTCGATAGACAGGGGGTTAAATGAAAATGAATTTTTTCACAGCTTCTCAGGGGTTAGTTGATTACCGTGATTACCATTGATTTAAAAAGGAGGAATTACGCGGACAGGAAGTCTCCAAAAGTTCAAGAACTTAAAGCAATCGCTGTGTAACAATCATATCGTCATGGAAAATGGGGGCATATTATTACCACACGGATCATTTGGGGAGCATCAGTATAATCACCGACAATGCCGGCAGAAGGAAAGGGGGTCAAGTTTTGCAATTTGGCGTGCCCGGCGAAGGGAATCCCCCTTTTGTCAAAGAGGGGAATTTTTTTCTTCAGCCCTTCCTGTTCAGCCATTCCATCGGATCAATAGGTCTTCCTTTATGTCTGATCTCAAAATACAGCGTGTGGACGTTGAAGAGCTTTGACTTACTTATCTTGCCCAATTCCATTCCTTTAATAAGAAGATCGCCCGTTTGGAGCGGGGTCTCCGTCAGGTTCCCGTATAAGGTGTTATAACCGCCGCCGTGGTCTATTATCAACAAGGTTCCGTAACCCTCGAACCTGTCGGCATATATCACCCTTCCACCTGCGACCGCCTGAGGCGATTCTACGTCCACTGCCTCGATCTCTATCCCGTTTCTAAAGACGGGTTTATTCATTACCGGGTCTTCATACTTGCCGTAAGGTATCAGCACCTTGCCGTCAACGGGCCAGGGCAGATTTTTCTTCAATGAAATGAACCCGCCGCCGATAATCACCTGCGGGATCTCCTTTGTCTTGAGTCCCGGGATCATGTCCTGAAGTCTTTGAGACGACTCTTCAAGCTCCTTGATATTTTTCTCGGAAGACATTTTTTTGCCTCTTATAGAGGCCAGCATCCCGTCTTTCTTCGCGCGCTCGGCCTTTAATTCCAGTTCCTTTTTCCGGGCATATTCCTTGTTTGCTTTAAGGTCGTCGTTCAGGGCCTCAAGCTCCTTCTTTTTTAGGTTTATCTCCCGTATTTCGCTGCTGTATTTGCTTATTACCTGTCCGTCATGATATGCGACAAGGCTGACATACCTGCTTTTTTTGAGCAAGTCCTGAAAGTCCTCCGCCGATATGAGTATCAGGGTGCTGCCGCCGTACTGCTGTTTATAAAGCGCCTTTATGTGTTCATCCAGATTCTGTTTCTTTCCGTGGAGCTTCCCGGTAAGCAGCTCGATCTCTTCTGAAAGCTTCCGTATCTCCGCCTGGGCCTGCTGCATCTTCCTCTCATACTGCCTTAACTCTTCCTCTTTCTTCTTAATGCCTTTGTTTATGTCGTTTAATTTCTCAAGCGTGAATTCTTCCTTTTTTTCGGCCTCCCTGATATTCCCCAATTCCGTGATGATCTTCTGCTGCACCTCCGTAAGCTTCTTAATAGGATTAGCGGCAAAAGACGAGTGAAAAGTTAAAAGTGAAAAGTTAAAAGTGAAAAGAAAAATAATAATGACAAGCGACAAGTGACGAGTGACGGGTTTTCCCCTCTCGAACCCTTGAACCCTCGACCCCTTGAATCCTTTTTTGTTAACTCTTAACTCATAACTCATAACTCAATATTTAATCTTCCCCACTGCAACAAGGCTTCCTATGATGCTCATAACGGCCCCGCAGAAGGGGATAAGCGCATATGCGGATAAAGGCATGGGAGCGATGTTTGTTTTCATTGCAGGCATAAATTCAACGATCCTCAAGCTTGCAAAAGAGTATGCTCCATATGTTGCCAGAGCGCCGATGACGCCTCCGATAAAGCCTATGAAAAACGCCTCTATCATAAACGGTATCCTGATAAAGCTTCTCGTCGCGCCGAGGAGCTTGAGGGTTTCTATCTCGTCTCTCCTCCTGTAAAAAAATATCTTTATGGTGCTGTAGGTAATAAATGTGACCGCCGTGAATATGCCGAATCCTAAAAAGACAGCCCCGAGCTTCATGGCGCCGGAGACGGTATTTAATGACGACAGCCATTTCTCACCGTACTGTATCTCTTCAACGCCGGACATCATTTTTATCTGCGCGGCCTTGTTTTTGACGACCGCAGGCTCCAGCAACTCGCTCTTGAGCGTCAGCTCAAAAGAAGACGGCAGGGGATTTTCTTCAACGCCGTCGACTATCAATGCATTTGAACCCAGCACCTGCCGGACTTCTTTCAGCGCCTGCTCTTTTGATATGTATTTAACCCCTGCGACGTCGGCGTCCTGCTTAAAATATTTTTCCAGGGCGTCTTCTCTTTCCCTGCTGAGCTCCCTGTTCATATAAACGACCATGCCGAAGCTTTTAGACCATCTGTGCAAAACGGAATCCAGGTTTAAGGTGATTATTACAAAAGCGCCTAATATCGACAGGCCGATGCTGACGGATAACACGGCTAAAAGATTAAGCCACTTCTCGCGCCATATGCTCTTAATTGCATTCTGAAATGAGTATCGTAGAATTCTCAAGCCGTGTACTCCTTTTCGATATATTTATTGTTTATGAAAAACACCCTTTTCCCCGTTCCCCGGTACAGGCCTTCATTGTGAGTCGCAATGAGCACGGTCGTGCCTCTTGCATTTATATCCCTGAAAAGGTTCATGACTACATCGGCATTGCCCGGGTCAAGGTTGCCGGTAGGCTCATCTGCAAGCAGGATCATGGGCTTTGATACCATCGCCCTTGCAATTACGGCCCTTTGCTGCTCCCCTCCCGAAAGATACTGCGGGAAGACGTTTGCCTTATGGATCAGCTTTATCTCCTTCAATACCGCATTTACGCGCTCCCTTATTTCATGGTGATGCCTGCCGTGAATGCTCAATGCAAGGGCGACGTTGTCAAACACCGTCTTGTTCGACAGCAGCCTGAAGTCCTGAAAGACGACCCCGATGTTCTGCCTCAAGGACGGTATCGTTTTCTGTTTCAGTTTGCTTACGACCCAGTCGCCGACGACTATCTGCCCGGAGTCCGGACCTTCAGCGCCGTAAATAAGCTTGAGCAGCGTGGTCTTTCCCGCGCCGCTCGGCCCCGTTATGAAGGCAAGCTCTCCCGTTCCGATTGAAAATGAGATATTTTTGAAAACGTGCTCTTTCTCATACGCTTTTGTCACTTCATCAAACATTATCATTTTTCAGATCTCCCTGAGGTTAAAAAGAGAAGATGGGAAGATGAGAGAGCAAGTAAGTTTTTTCTTTTCTCAACTTCACAACTTCTTACCTTCTCAACTTCATCCCTTTTTACAGTTGACTGCGTTCTTACCGCCATGCTGTATTTTAAAGTGTACGCCTTTTGAAAAATGTGATTTGCGGCACAGCAAACGCGGCAGGAAAAATTTACAATGAATGAAATGAATGGATCAAGTCAAAGGAGGTCTTCAACCGGATATGGTAGGCGATGCTGGGATTGAACCAGCGACCTCTTCCGTGTGAAGGAAGCGCTCTCCCACTGAGCTAATCGCCCTGCACAGCCGCATAAGAGATTATAAGGAAACTTTTTTTATAAATCAAACGTGTGTTTGTGATATAATCATACGAATTTACCGAAGAGGAGGCGCTGATTTATAGATAGATTGAGGGCAATGCCGGTTTTGAAATTAAAGGATGTTTTCTTTTTTGCCGAATAAAAGTAATCATAAGCTTGGTGATAAAAAACTTGACACTGTAAAAAATATGTTCGAGCAAAAGACTTTTAAATCCGAGACCGTTTCGAGGCGCAAAGAGGCCGGCGGAACAGTCTGTTTTTTTTCTCGCGGCACAATTAAATCCGGGATGCTCATTCACCGATGATATTCAGGAAAAAAGGCATAATCGGCCTTGATATCGGCTCCAAGCACATCAAGGTCGTCCAGTTGAAAGAGTCCAAAAGCGGTTATCAGCTTGAACGGCTGGGCATCACAACGCTGGAGCCCGAGCTGGTGGTGGACGGCTCCATACTCGATTCTTCCCGCCTTGTTGAAGCTCTTAAAGGCTTGATCGCAAATACGGCCGTCACGGTACAGGACGTGACCCTGTCGGTCTCCGGTCACTCATCCGTAATCATTAAAAGGGTCTCTCTCACCCAGATGACCGAGGAAGAGCTCGGCGAGTCGATAAAGTTCGAGGCGCAGCAGTACATCCCCTTCGATATCGAAGACGTCAATCTCGATTTTCAGATACTCGGGCCGGCGGAAAAAGAAGATATGATGGACGTCCTTATCGTCGCCGCAAAAAAGGATAAGATAAATGAATACGTGACGGTCGTGAAAGAAGCGGGGCTTAATCCCGTCACGGTAGACGTCGATGCGTTCGCGCTTGAAAATATGTATGAGCTTAATTATGAAATCAAGGAAGGCGAGAACGTCGCCCTTGTCAATATCGGCGCCGGTATGATCAATATGAACATCCTGAAAGGCGGCGCTTCGGTCTTTACAAGGGACAGCGCAGTCGGCGGCAACCTCATTACCGAGGCGCTCCAGAAGGAATTCACCATCTCCTACGCCAATGCCGAGAAGCTGAAGCAGGAAGGAACGCTGGAAGGCATCTCGCAGGAAGACGCGGCAGCGGTATTAATTTCGGCTTCGGAAGACATCATTGCGGAAATCTCCCGCTCCTTCGATTATTTCAGGGACACGACAAACTATGAGAACATTAATGAGATAATCCTGAGCGGAGGCGCGGCACTGACGAAGGGGTTCGCGTCTCTATTATCGGAAAGGTCGGGGATAGACGCCAGGCTCGTCGAGCCTTTTAAAAACATAAACGTGCCGGACACGTTCGACAAAGAATATCTGAAAAAAGTCGAGCCCATCGCGGCGGTAGCCGTAGGCCTGGCGTTGAGGAGGGCCGGGGATAAATGATAAGGATCAATCTCCTCCCGACGAAAAAGGCGGTAAAGATACCCCCGGCTTTAATATACGGCGCAGCAGCAGCCGTTGCGGTGATCGTTGTGATCGTCTTCTCCTCTGCTTACCTGATCAGCAAGGTTTCCTCCATGCAGGATGAGTTATCCGCAAAAGGGAAAAGGCTGGAAGAATTAAAGGAGATGATAAAGGAAGTGCAGAACTATGAAAAAAACAACGAGGAGTACAGGAAAAAAACCGCGATCATCGAACAATTAAAGAAGAATCAGGTCGCGCCGTTAAGGCTCCTCGACGAAGTGAGCGGGATGCTCACCAAAGGCATCTGGCTTACACTCATGAATGACAAAGGAGGGGTTGTAAGCATAGAAGGATATACGTTTACAAATGAAGACCTCGTTAATTACGTCCAGAACCTGAAGGGATCGAAATATCTTACGGAAGTTATGCTCGTAGAATCGCGGCAGACGAATATTGAAGACGTTTCACTTTATAAATTCAAACTGACGTTTAAGATGAAGATCTGATATGAAGGCGGAAGAAAAAACAAAGGGATGAAAATCGGATCATGACTGTTAATATCATCAATAAAATAAAAAACCTCTCTCCCGGTTTGCAATTGCTCGTTGCGCTGCTGCCTTCGCTGCTTTTTATTGTTTTGTTTATTTTTCTCGTATTACTGCCGAAGTATAAGACCATCAATGAGCTCGGCACGAAGATCACAAAACTGAACCAGGAGATCGCGGACAGCGAGGCAAAGGTCAAAAAGCTCGATATGCTGATAGCCGAGAATAAAATGCTGAAGGCAAAGCTCGCAAAATTGCAGGAGCAGCTTCCTGAGGAAAAAGAGGTCTCGGTGCTGCTTAAGCAGATATCCGAATTAGGTCTCCAATCCGGGCTTGAGATACTACTCTGGAAACCGGAGGCCAAGAAGGCGAACCCCGAAAATCTGTACGTGGAGATCCCCGTGAAGGTGCAGGTGCAGACCGGATATCACAACCTCGGGATCTTTTTCAGCCATGTAAGCCGGCTGCCGCGCCTTGTGAACATCTCCGATATTGACCTCCGGGTTAAAGAGAAAAAGGGGAAGGAAAGCGGGGGCCTGATTTTCGCTGATTTCACCGCGCATACGTTTGCATCCGTAAGCCCTGAAGACGCTGCAGCGGCGGCGGAGAAGGCAAAAGACGGGAAAGGGCCAAAAGAGAAGAAGGAGAAAAAAGAATGACGGGGGAGAGGGTTAGGGTGAGGGGGAATTTCCGGATAAAAATCTTTAAGGCTTTTTATATCGCGCTTGCTGTTATTCTCTTGTCCTCTTACGGTTGTAAAGACAAACAGCCTTCCACGCCCGGGAAAGCCATTAAGCAGCAGAGCGCCACAGCATCCGGGAAAGAGGCCGCAGATAAGCAGGCACAAACAGCGGTTCAGGAAGCGCCCCCTGAGGGAGGTTATATTTACCAGCCGGGGGACAGGCGCGATCCGTTTGATCCGCTTATAGTTCCCTCCAAAAAAGCCGAAAAAAGAGACACGGGAAAGCCGGGAACTCTTGAAAGTTATGATATAAGCGAATTCACGTTGACGGCCATCGCAAAAAAAGGCGATGCGTATTTTGCGCTTCTTGTAACGCCGGACAACAGGTCTTTTACGGTGAAAAAAGGGACCGTCATCGGCTATAACAAGGGGAGGGTCGCAGAAATCTCGAAAGATAAAGTGGTACTGGAAGAACATTCAAAGGATGTCAGAGGAGATTCACGTCCCAGACAGATAACCTTAGAGTTTTTAAAGGAGAGGTAACAATAATGTTTATCAGGAAAAGCTTCTTAATCTTTATGGTCTTATTCATAAGCGGTGTCTGCGTCCCTTCCGCCCGGACCGAAGGGTCTCAGGCGATAGAGATTACCGGCATAAGCGTGACGGAGAGAGACGGGACCACGGAGATCGAAATAAAAGGCAGCGCCCCCTTTAATTACACCGTTTACAAGCCTTCCGATCCTTATCAGGTTATCGTTGAGCTGCAGAATGCCGATCCCGGGGAATTCACCAAAAAGATATTAATAGACAGGGCCGGCGTTTTGGATATAGCAGCGGTAAGGGACGAAAGCACGCCTGGTATAGTAAGACTCAAGATCGGCCTGACCGTCCCGGCCGACGTCGAGCCGGTTTCCAGAGGGGATTCGCTCGTCCTCGTCTTTGATAATCCCGAGGCTGAGGAAACAGCGTCTTCCGGTGAAACGGTTGAAGGTGAAGAAGCGCGGTCCGACGACGCCGGACTTGTAAGCGGGGCCTTGCCGGCGAAGGTATATACAGGAGAAAAGATAAACATCGATTTCCAGGATGCCGAGCTTTCGCACATATTCAGGCTCATTGCCGACATCAGCGGTTATAACATAGTCGTAAGCCCCGATGTGAAGGGCAAGTTTTCAATGAAGCTTATCGAAGTGCCGTGGGATCAGGCCCTGGATATAATACTCAGGAATTACGGTCTGTCAAAAACGCTTGAAGAAAATATCATCCGCGTTGCTCCGACCTCCGTGATCGCCAAAGAGGAGGAAGAGATCGCCAGGGCCAAAGAGTCCAAAGAAAGGTCAGGGGACCTCGTTACCAGGGTTTACCCGATCAATTATGCAAACGTTGATGACGTAAAGAAGGCGATCGATACGGCCAAACTGCTTACGAGCAGAGGTTTCATAAGCGTTGACGCAAGGACCAGCTCCGTCATTATAAAGGACGTGGACAAAAAACACGGGGAGTACGAAAACATTGTCAGGGCGCTCGACGTCATGACTCCGCAGGTAAACATCGATGCAAGGATCGTAGAGGTTACGACAAAGTTTACAAGGGAGCTCGGCATCCAGTGGGGAGCGATAGTGCAGCCTTCACCTCAAACAAGGATAGGGGGCATAGGCATTCCATTGCCCGGCAACGTAGGAAGCGACAGCTTCTTTTCGGGTAATCCCTTATTAGTTAATCTGCCTGCTGCAGTCAGCCAGGGAGCCGGAGGCTCAATCGGCATCGGATACATAGGCGCAAAGACACTTAGGGCGCTGGATTTGCAGCTTTCCGCAATGGAGACCACCGGTAAAGGCAGGATAATATCCAACCCCAGGATCATAACGATGGACAACCAGAAGGCAAAGATCCTGCAGGGCAAAAAGATACCTTACCAGACGGTGTCCCAGGAAGGTACTCAGACCGCCTTCGTCGACGCCGCCCTTGAGCTCATTGTAACGCCTCACATAACTCCTGAAGGGACCATTCTTATGAACCTGGAGACAAAGAAGAATGAAGCGGACTTCTCGCAGACGTCCTTCAACGGCGTGCCGACCATCAACACCAACGAAGTCACCACGCAGGTTTTAATCAAAGACGGAGACACCCTCGCCCTCGGCGGAATTTTCAAAACTACTGTTCAAAAAGACCTGGCGTACGTCCCCGGGCTCGGAGACATATTCGCCCTCGGCTGGCTCTTTAAGAAGGAAAAGAAAGTGGAGGACACGACCGAGCTGTTGATATTTATTACTCCGAGGATAGTGAAATGAAAATAAAGTTAAGAGTTGAAAGTGAAAAGTTAAGAGTGAAGAGGAATTCCCCTCTATCAAGAGGGGCTTAAGGGGTGTGTCCCCCCTCTCCCCCGACGCTTCGGGGAGAGGGTTAGGGTGAGGGGGCTTAGAAAATAAAGTTGATGAAAGGTTTTGACGATAAGATGAATATAAAACCGCGTCGGTTTCAGGAGGAGCAGCAATGAAAAACGTTTACACCGTTCTATTGATAACAGGATTATTCTTCATGCTTTCCGCTTGCGGCGGCGGCGGAGTTGGCGACGGAGGAAGCGTTGACGCCCCTGCCGATTCCGACATTGCCATAACCGTTTCGCCTGATGAAGCTACGATAACGGACGGAAGCTCGACCACCGTAGTGGATACTTATTATTTTCAGATCGTCGTTAAAAAGGGAGACATACCTCTCAGAGACGTAAACTTATCGATTTCTTTTCCATGGGCCGTGCCGAGTCCCGCCGGAGCCGTGCAGCTTTACGACGGCGCCACCAAAGTGGATTCCCCGATGAACGTAACGACGGATGCAAACGGCGCGTATAATCTGCGGTTTGATTATATAAGAGGCGGGGGTGTGGAATATAAGGGCGATTTATTCGTCGTCTCTGGTTCCAAGTCTGCAAGTGCGACTTTTGAGGTTGCGTTACCGGATTAGTAGGAGGGAATGATGTTCAAGGTTTTTGCATATTTCTTATTGGCGAGTGTTTTAATTAAAAAACCGTTAAGCCCAACAACCC
The DNA here is from genome assembly GCA_016217725.1 of Nitrospirota bacterium. Lineage (GTDB taxonomy): Bacteria > Nitrospirota > Thermodesulfovibrionia > UBA6902 > UBA6902 > SURF-23. Next base: position 9,326 of record JACRHB010000102.1, read on the forward strand.
CCAAACACCCCTGAAACTTCGGGGGTGTTCGTATTTGGGCTGTCAAAAATTAACCTCTCCATATTCGCGGGTTTCAATTCTTGCCTCGACTTGTTATACTAAGTAAGCTTTTTTAGATTCTTAACTCAACAAGAGGACATTTAAAGGGATACAGAATGACCTCTAAAACAAAAAACAACCCGGCGTTTCCCTTAATGAAAAATCACTTCTGCACTGATTCGTCCTCGTGTCCTTTTACAAAACAAAAATGTCCTGGATTCCCGTTTTCACGGGAATGACGACAAAACCGCCGGGATTATTCGGGAAGAAGATTGCATGACGACCGTCATTAACCTTAACTTTCTGAATTTTTTCAAACTGAAGCTTGACAGTTACACGATAAACGACGTCCGCTCTTATAACCGGTATTTCGACAACGGAAGCCGGAACGATCCACGGCAATGGGACGAGGTTATTGATGTAACTCCTCACAGCCCGGCAACGGTAGATAATGATGAAGGCAGGGGATCTCTGGCAGGTTACCCTAAGAAGGAGATAACAAGATTAATCGCCCCTCCTGAGACAAACAAAACCTATGACCGGAAGGGCAGAACGATTCCATACTGCCTTGAAAAGGGAGCGCATGTGAACTCATATGCCTAACTTTTCACTTTTAACTCGTAACCATTCAGTGACGGTTTTAAATCCCCTCCTTTACAAGGAGGGGGAGGGGAGGTTTCATAATTTTTTCAATACCCCTCCTGACCTCCCCTTGTAAAGGGGAGGATTTATGCACTCGTGGCTAAATGTTTTTTATTGGAATAAAATAAAGACATGAAAGACCCGTTCATGCAGAAGCAATACGGCGTGGGCACCGGGAAGCTCCATCTCCCGTGTCCCTTCCGAAGCAGAACCGGGATTAACATACATATCGTGGTAAAAGACGGTTACTGCTATCGCTCCGAACAATGCACGGTCATCTGGTGCAAGTTCAACCGCATTCAGACGGATATCGATTCACTGCTTTCTTTAATCTGGTAGAAAAACTCCTCCCACCTTTTAAAAAACACATTTTGCCACAGACAAACACAGACTCAAAAAAATGGGAGCGGTTATTTGCTTTATTGTAGTTCCTTCAAGGCTTCTATATAAGTAGGCGGCGGGTCTACGATCTCCATGCCGATGCTGTTTGTCGCGTAGAACGGAGGGGTCTTATAAAACCATTTTATCCTGCAGTGCAGGCTTTGTCTTTCCCCTGAAGGGAGGCGGAATCTCAGCTCAAGCACCGTGTCGGAAGTAAAAGTGAAAGAGGATTTCATGGGGCCCGTTACTATATACAAGCCTTCATCGGAGAGGTTTTCTATCGTCCCCGCAAGTCGTGTATCACCGAGAATCAACTCAGCCTGCAGATCTACGATGACCCTTTTATGACGCCTTGCGTCCATAATCGCTATTCTAACATAAAGCGAAACCAGATCTGAAATAAAAAATCAGCCACGAATGCACACGAAGTTTCACGAATTTTTTTATTCGTGTTTATTCGTGTTTATTCGTGGCTAAAATCTTTTTCAAAGGTGTTGCAAATAAGATACTACTCCGTCTTTTTTACCGAATGACCGTTTAGGTTGAATTTCTCAAGCCTGTATAAAAACGTCTTGTAGCTCATGCCGAGGAGCTTTGCGGCCTTTGTCGCCACGCCGTTCGCCTTTGCCATCGCCTTCCTGATCATCTCCTTTTCCAGATTTTCAAAGTCGAGGCCTTCGTCCGGGATGTCGAGCTCGGACAAGGTTTTTAACTGACCCGTCCACAATTCATTCTTGATATCGTTGACGGTTATCGTGTCCCTGTCGTTCATAAGTATGGCGCGTTCTATGACCGTCTCAAGCTGACGTATATTGCCCGGCCAATGATATTCGCCTAACATCTTTAATGCGTTGGGCTCAATAGCTTTTATTTTTTTCCTGAATTCATTGTTATATTTCCTCACGAAAAATAATGCAAGTTCGGACATATCCTCAGTCCTCTCCCTGAGCGGAGGCAGCTCTATGTTGACGACCCTAAGTCTGTAGTAAAGGTCTTCTCTGAAATTCCCTGAGAAAAGCTCTTTTTCGAGGTCTTTGTTAGTGGCGGTTATGATCCTGACGTCAACCTTTATTGACTCTTTACCCCCTACCCTCCTTATCTCTTTGTCCTGGAGCACACGCAGGAGCTTTGACTGCATCGGCAAAGAAAGGTCCCCTATCTCATCGAGAAACAGCGTGCCGCCGTCAGACAATTTAAACAAGCCTTCCTTCCTCTCAACCGCTCCCGTGAATGCGCCTGCCTCGTAGCCGAAGATCTCGCTTTCAAAAAGGTTGTCCGGGATGGCTGCGCAGTTGATCGCCGTAAACGGTTTCGTGCGCCTCGGACTGCAATAGTGGATCGCCCTTGCTATAAGCTCCTTGCCGGTGCCGCTTTCCCCACGGATAAGGACCGTTACCGCTGAAGGCGCTACCCGCTTCATAACCTCTATAGCCCTCTGCATTTTGGATGACTTTCCGATTATTCCTTCGATGTTGAACTTTTTGAAGAGCTCTTTTTGGAGGTGAATGTTCTCTTCCATGAGCTGAATATTTTTTTTCAGTAATGTCGTGCGCTCCTCGGCCCTGCGCACGTTCAGAAGAAGGGTGTCTTTATTTAATGGTTTCGTAAGATAATCGAACGCCCCTTTCCGTACAGCCTCCACTGCAGATGATATAGTGCCGTGCGCGGTTATGATTATGATTGAAGGCTCAAAAGGTTTTCTGGGGATCGCCTCAAGCAGCTCGAGCCCGTCCATGCCTTCCATCCTCAGGTCCGAGAGGATGACGTCCGGATGTATGGTTTCCAATATGGCCAGGGCCTCTTTGCCGGAAGCCGCGGTGTGTGTTTCATATCCTTCGGACTCAAGGATCGTCTTTAAAATGTCTCTTTGAAGCGGCTCATCATCCACAACGAGGATTACCGACATTTTTAAATCTCCTTTTCCATCGGCAGGATAACGGTGAAAACGCTTCCCCCGGCTTCTTTGCGCTCAAACGTCACCTTGCCGCCGTGTTCTTCAATGATCCTTTTTGTGAGCGGCAATCCCAGCCCCAGTCCGCTGCTTTTCGTCGTAAAGAACGGTTCAAAGACCTTTGAAAGCTGCTCTTCAGGGACGCCGGCCCCCGTATCCTCAACCGAGAGAAAGAACCTGGATTCGCTCTTTTTCGTCCTGATCGTAATAACACCGCCGTCGGGCATGGCCTCAAAGGCATTTATGATAATGTTATAAATGCAGGTCTTGATGAATTCCGGATCCACGGACAGCTCGGGTAATATTACGCAGTCTTTTACTATGGAAATATTCCCTTCCCTCGCCTTTGCGGAAACAAGCTCAAGCACGTCTTCGATTATCCTGCCGATATCGGCTCTTCTGATGTTGAGCTCAAACGGTCTTCCGTAATTCAAGAAACTCTCCGCAAATCTGCTCAAGCGCTGTATCTCGTTCTTCATGTTCAGCACAAGTGATTCGAATTTTTCCACGTCATCAGGATCGCCGGGCTTGTAACGCTCCTTCATGTGGTCGATGGAGAGGCTGATGAAATTCAGAGGATTTTTAATTTCATGGGCTATATTCTGCGCAACCTGTCCTATGCCTGCAAGATGCTCCGCCTTCCGGAGTTTCTCCATAAGCTCGCGCTCTTCCCTCAGCTTCTCGACCATATAATTGAAGCTGCGGGCCAGCTCTCCTATCTCGTCCTTCCTTTTTGTATTCAGCTCCTGGTCGAGATTGCCCGAGGCCACCTGCTTTGCGGCATTCACAACTTCATCAATGGGTTTCGTGTATCTTGTTGCGAGAAAGATCGCAAGCAATATACCTACTCCGAATATCAGCAAAGCTGCAAAAATTCTCCTCATGGCGCTTGTATGCAGGAACACCGAAAAATCTTCCGTATTGAGCGTAAGATTAATGTATCCCAAATGTTTATCGCCTGAGAGCACCGGTATCATAACGTTATAGACCTGGCCTTCTCCCGTTACCGGCTGCCCGATATCCGCCTTGACCATGAGGGTTTTTTTGCTTCTTGTTATCCATTTTCCGACGTCTTGCGGATTTGTGCTGGCGACTATCTTGTCGGAGGTGCTGATGACCTGGATCTCTTTCACCCCTTTTGTATTGAGCTTATTAAGGTAATTTTCAAGGCGTTTCTCGGAAAGGCCGCCTTTTGTGACTTCCTCAAGACCTATCTGTATCGCCTTTGAAAGCTCCGACGTCTGGCGCTCAAATTCATTGTATAACACCTTCTCGGTCTGGTAATAAAGAAAGAGAAGCATGGAGATAAGACTGAGGCTCAGAAACAGCATCATTACGACCAGTCTCTTGTTCAGAGACGGCTTCAGAAGAAAATGTTTGATCCTGCTCATTTCAGTTATATTTAAAAGAATGCGATGCAATAAATCAAGTGTGAAGGCCTTCAACAAGGCCCGGCGTAACCCTTCAGTTACGGGATGTCACCTGTCATTCTGAGGAGCGAAGCGACGAAGAATCTCCTGCTTTATTAACGCGTTGAGATTCTTCGCTTCGCTCAGAATGACAATGTCAGACACTATTGCCACCCATAACTGAGGGGTTAC
>JACRHB010000004.1 GCA_016217725.1 Nitrospirota bacterium
TATCTATCAGAGACAAAAGAAGTTAAGGTTAACTTTGCACGACCAAACAAGAAATTGGTCTCACTGCGCCTTGATGAAAAGACAATCAGGGAGTTGAAAAAAATAGCCGAAAGTAAGGGGATAGGATATCTCCAGCTTGTAAGGATGTGGGTTCTTGAGAACCTGAACAAATTAAAAGCCGCATGATATGTCAGGATTTTCTTCGAGGTAAGTCCTTATCTCCTCCATGAATTCATCTCCATAACGTTCAAGTTTGGCGTCGCCGACTCCGCTAATTCTTATCATTTCAGGCAAGGCTGCGGGATAACGCCTGCACATTTCATGTAGCGTTTTGTCGGAGAATATTATGTACGGAGGCACCTCTTGTTCATCGGCAAGCCGTTTGCGCAGAGTGCGCAGTCTTTCAAAGAGGATTCTGTCACAATCCTCAAACACACCCCATTTTCCTTTGAGCGGCTTCTTTTTTATCTCTTCCCTTTTTAAGGCGCTGACTTTCTCTTTGCCGAGGAGGATGTTTTTTCCCTTTTCACTCATTTTCAATACAGGATATGCGCTACCATCCTGATAAATGACATCCTGTGCAAGAAGCTCATCTGCTATAAAACGCCAGTGGTTTTTATCTTTGTCTTTTCCCGCGCCGAAAGTCTTAATCTTGTCGTGTCCAAGCTCGCGGATGCGCTTCGTGTCTGCTCCGGTTACGACATCGATAATATGCATTATTCCGAAGCGCTGTCCTGTCCTCGACATGGCAGACATAAATATCTGGGCATCAATTGTGATGTCAACCTTTTCAACCTTTCCTGTGCAAATATCGCAGGCGCCGCAATTTTTATTCGCATAATCTTCACCGAAATACCCAAGAAGCTGTCTGCGCCTGCATACATTATGCGATGCATACCTGACCATTTGATTCAGTTTTTTCAGGGCAATATCCCGCTCCGTTTCATCGGTTATCTGATCTATGAAATATCTGATCCTGGGTATGTCTTCCCTGCCGAAAAAGAGGATGCAGTCAGCAGGCTCGCCGTCCCGTCCGGCTCGTCCGGTTTCCTGATAGTAGCTTTCAATGTTCTTAGGCAGGTCGGCGTGAATTACAAAACGGACATTCGATTTGTCTATGCCCATGCCGAAAGCTATTGTCGCGACAATGACATTGACCTCATCCTTGCTGAACGCCTCCTGATTCGCCTTTCTTTGCTCTTGTTCAAGTCCGGCATGATATGGCAGGGCTTTTATTCCCTGACCTGACAGAAAAGTGGACATGCCGTCAACCGAATCGCGCGTTGTGCGGTAAATTATCCCCGGCTCGCCTGCATGTTTTTTGAGGACATCCATAATTTGCGAAGTCAACTCTCTTTTGGCTTTCACTATGTAGAAAAGGTTTTGACGATTAAATGAAGCCCGTACGGTGAAGGGATTTCTGAGACCGAGTTTGACAATGATGTCATCCTGAACCTTCCGGGTGGCTGTTGCAGTAAAAGCTGCTATGCGAGCTTCAGGGAAAGTTTTCGCAATGTTTGAGAGGCTCAGGTAGTCAGGACGGAAATCATGTCCCCACTCTGAAATACAGTGCGCCTCATCAATGGCAAAAAGAGAAACACGGACTCCCTTCAGCGTTTCAAGAAAATTAGGCATTGCAAAACGTTCAGGCGCAATATAAAGCAGCTCGATTGAATTATTCCTCAGCCTGCGGAATACTGCGGCAGTCTCCTCCGACGCAAGGGAACTGTTTATAAAAGCCGCTGATATACCGTTTTCCACAGCAGCATCCACCTGATCCTTCATCAGTGAGATAAGTGGACTTATGACAACCGCTGTTCCATTCAATATTTTGGCGGGCAATTGATAGCAGAGCGATTTGCCCCCGCCTGTAGGCATTACAGCAAAGACATCCTTGCCGACGATGATATTTCTGATGATCTCCTCCTGATTCGGGCGGAATGACTGAAAACCGAAAACCTTTTTCAGAGTATCAAACACCGGTAAAACGTTTACTGCAAGCTCTTCTACCATCCTTCTCCTCCTTGCCTCCCCGTAA
>JACRHB010000105.1 GCA_016217725.1 Nitrospirota bacterium
AGATTCCGTTGCACAGAGGTTTAAAGACAAAGGGTTAAGGATCATTTCCGGATCCGAAGCAATACCGGGGCTGCCTATAGTGGTAAGGTCAGATGTATCCCCCGGGCTTGTAGACGCAATAAAAAAAGCGCTGCTCTCTTTGGATTACAACAACCCGGAGCACCGTAAGATGATGGAACAATGGGATGAGGAGTTCAGATACGGATTTGTCGAGGCAAAAGACTCGGACTACGACTCCATTCGCAAGATGATCAGCTATTTGAGCGGAAAAGGAATACAAATACCGTAATGTTCAGGAAGCTCGGCAAAGGGGCGTTCAGCCTTCAGGGGAAGTTCATTCTTGTCGCATCCGTCTGCCTTCTTGCTTTTACCGTAATAGGAAGCTTCCTTATCCTGTCCAGGGAAAAGAAATTATACATGAAAGACATAATCAACCAGGGAAACGTTCTCGCCGAGATAAGCCGCCTTACACTGACGAATGTGATGGTGTATAAAGACCTCGGCATAATGGATGAGCAGGGCATTAATGACTATCTCGACTACTACATAATGAACCTGATGGAGCGCGACAAGCGGGTAAGATATATGATGATTACAGACGACAAAGGCCGGGTCCTGGCACAAAGCGATCTCTCTCAGCGCGATGAGGCGGACAAATCAATACTGAATACCATTACGACTCTTAAGGCGGAAACAACTGATGAGATATTCCTGAACGAGCCGGTACTTAAGATAACGACGCCTTTAAATATCGATACGAAGCTGTGGGGCGCTCTACGGCTCGGTCTTTCTACCAACGACGTTACAAAATCAATAGACGCTTTAAAGCAAGAGGTAATTTTTATTAACCTCGTTTTCTCCGTTATTGCGCTCATCGGTTTAAGCCTCGGCGCAAAGGTGCTTGCAAAGCCGGTGATTCGGCTCTCAAACGTTATGGACAATATAAAAACATACGGGGACCTTGAGTCCGTAGGGGCTCTTAATGAATTACCACTCCTTAAAGACAGAAGTGATGAGATCGGAGAGCTTCAAAAGAGCTTTCTCTGGATGCTTCAGAGATTAAGAGAGGCAGACAAAGAGCATAAAAAGACGATGGAGGTGCTCAGTCAAACGGAAAAAATGGTTTCAATAGGGAGGATCGCTTCCGGAATTGCCCACGAGATTAACAATCCCCTTGGAGGCATCACCCTGTGCTTTAAAAACCTCATCGGGGAAAATGCGGATAACCGGACGAAGGAAAAATTGATTGAGGCGATCAACGACGGACTCCAGAAGATAAAAAACATAGTAGAGCAGCTCCTTGATTTCTCCCGGATGAGCGTTACGGAGAAGACGCCCGTGGACATAAACAGTCTGATAAACCGCCTTCTGGTGTTCTTCAATTATGCCGCTTCAAAGAAAGACATCAGGATCGTAAATGACTTTGCGGACGAAATACCCCCTCTGCTTATTGACGGGAACAAGATGTCGCAGGTATTTATGAACATAATAATAAACGCCGTCCAGTCCATGGAGAAAGGCGGCGCCTTGACGATCAGGACGGGGCTTGATAACGGCTTCTGCGTGATCTCATTCGAGGATACGGGTAAAGGCATGCCTCCTGAGGTGATGGCGAACGTCTTTGAGCCTTTCATCACGACAAAAGGCGTTGGAGAAGGAACGGGGCTCGGGCTTTCCGTGAGTAAGGGAATAGTAGAACAGCACGGCGGTATAATTGACGTAGACAGTAAAGTCGGGGTCGGGACGACGTTCAGGATCAAATTGCCGGTATGATGAAGATACTGATAATTGAAGACGAACCTTCTATGAGAATCGGGCTTTCCTACACCCTCGAAAATAAAGGGTATAAAATTGCGACGGCAGAGAATGGGGCCGACGGGATGATGCTTTTTGGAAAAGAGGGGTTTGACATAGTGATAACGGACCTGAGACTTCCAAACGCTGACGGTATTGAGGTGCTGAAGTCAATAAAGAACGCCTCTCCTGACACGGGCGTCATTATAATCACTGCCTTTGCAGATGTGAAAAATGCCGTTGAGGCAATGAAAGAGGGGGCGTATGACTATATCTCAAAGCCGTTTGAACCTGAAGAATTGCTCATCGTCATAGACAGGTTTATAAAGCACAAGGGGCTTGAGCTTGAGAACCTCAGGTTAAAAGAGAAGATAAGAGAGAAGGAGCAATTCCAGTTTATTATCGGAACAAGTCCCGCCATGCAAAAAATCTTTGAGACAATAGAAGTAGTCGCAAAGACGGACTCTTCGGTAATCGTATACGGTGAGAGCGGCACCGGAAAGGAGCTGGTTGCAAATGCCCTTCATAATCTAAGCATCCGAAGAGACAAGCCGTTTATCAAGATAAACTGTGCGGCGATTCCCGAGACACTGCTTGAATCAGAGCTGTTCGGACATGAGAAAGGCACGTTTACCGGAGCTATCCAGAGAAGGAAGGGGAAGTTTGAGATAGCGGACAGCGGCGCGATTTTCTTTGATGAGATCGCCGACATGCCGCTTACCCTGCAGGCAAAACTTCTGCGCGTTCTCGAATCCCATACCTTTGAGCGTCTTGGCGGAAATGAACAGTTGACCGTGGATGTAAGGACCATCTATGCAACGGGAAAGAATCTGAAGGATGAGGTAAAGTCAGGGAAGTTCAGGGAAGACCTTTATTACAGATTAAATGTCCTGCCCATAACAATTCCTCCCCTGAGAGACAGGAAAGAAGACATACCGCTGCTCGTCAGGCATTTTTCAGAGGTTTTCTGCAGGAAGCTCGGGAAGGCTGATCTTGCGGTCGCGCCGGCAGCTATGGAGTCATTAGTGTCTTACAACTATCCCGGCAATGTCAGAGAACTGAAGCATGCCATAGAAATGGCTGTAACGCTTTGCAGGGGCAATAAGATAGAGCCGTGCTGTTTGCCCGACGAAATAAGAGGGGCGAAGATAACACACGATGTCTTTACGTTG